>NZ_JBFREX010000006.1:0-147554 GCF_052114525.1 Pseudomonas sp. KB_15
CTGTTCATCAGCGCGGATGCGCAGGCCAAGGCGCAGGGCCCGGTGCTGGACATGGACGCTGCCGTCGGCCGCCTGCAACAGGCCGGCGAACAGCTGCAGCAGCTGTCGGTCGACGCCCAGGCCGCCCACGCCGAGCCGGCGGACGTGGCCGCGCAGTTGAACCTGCTGCGCCAGGACCTCGAACAGCTCAAGTCCCAGGTCTTGCTGCTCAGCGCCCCGCAAGGCATCGCCTTCACCAGCGGGAAGCACCTGCAACTGGCGGCGCAGGACAACCTGATGCTCAACGCCGGCGGCGCAGCGCACCTCAGCGTGGTCAAGCGCCTGTTCATCGGCGTCGGCCAGGGGCTGAGCCTGTTCGTGCGCAAGCTGGGGATCAAGCTGATTGCCAATCAGGGGCCGATAAGCGTCCAAGCGCAAAACGACAAGCTGGAACTGATCGCCCGGCTGGGCCTGGACATCACCAGCACCGAAGACGAAGTCCGCATCACCGCGAAAAAGAAAATCGTCCTCAACGGCGGTGGCAGCTACCTCAGCCTGGAACAGAGCGGCATCGAATCGGGCACGGCGGGCGACCACAAGGTCAAGGCGGCGCATTTCGAATACAGCGGTGCGGCGAGCATGACGGCCACACATCCGGATTACCCGCAAAGCCTGTCCAAACAAATGCTGCGATTCAACGTATCGCAAGCCCCCAACGCCAACCACCAAGTCTGGGCAGGCATGCCCTACACGCTTTACGCCGACGGTGCCGAGCTCAAGCAAGGTGTGCTGGACGCTTCCGGGCAACTGCTAATCGATCATCAGGTCGTGACACGGGGCTACCGGTTGGTCATGGCCAACGGTGTGACCTACCAGATCCCGGTGCCTACCGATTACCGCAATGCCGAACAGGCGCAACTGGCCAATCGCGGCTTGCATAACCATCCCTCGCGAGCCCACGCCGAGGTGAGTCAACCCACATCGCACACGGATCACCGAGGCCTGTATGCCACGGTGATGGAAGGAGCCAGTGATCAGGAAGGGAAAACACCATGAGCCAATACGAGATCGTCACACCGGTCGCACTCCAGCACACCCAAGAGGTGACCTGTACCCCGCCATGGTATGTGCGCAATACCGAATACCCTCCCGCCATGGCGACTTATCAACCATTGATCAATGGCGAGGAAGCCTTCCGGGCCGTGCACCAGGCCATTTCAAAGGCCAAGGCAACTGTCGACATCATCTGCTGGGGTTTCCAGCCGTCGATGTACTTCATCCGCAATGGCCAGGAGCCGTGTATCGGTGAATTACTGATGGCCATGGCACGCGAAGGCGTCAAGGTGCGGATCCTGGGGTGGGAAATGCCATTCAATACCGCCGGCAAAGCCGGAGAAGCCAACCTGCCCGGTAAAGGCCCATTCCGATACTACGATCGGGAGCTGCAACCCTCCACGGATGATCAATATGCCTACGACCGCCAGTGGTTTGCCCGATGCGCGTTCAGTGACCATCTGGCGCCTGCGATGCGGGTGGCGCGCAACGTGCCGGTATTCGTCAGTCGTGGTTTCAGCGTGTTTGAACGGGCCGAAATAGCCCATCAGGCGAAATACAAAAGTCTCGACCCGCAGGTCAGCGCCACTACGCAATTCATCCTGACGGCGACAGCGACCCATCATCAAAAAACGGTCCTCGTCGATTATGAACTGCCGGACCGCGCCGTCGGTTTCGTGATGGGGCACAACATGCTCGACGAGTACTGGGACACCAATGACCATTTTGCGGTGAACCGTGACAAGGACACCAAACCCGCCCCCAACAAGGGCCCGCGTGGCGATACCCCTCGTCAGGACATTTCAAGCCAGGTCAGCGGACCGATCCTGGAACACCTGCATCACAACTTCGCCAGCGCCTGGCGCAAGGAAACCGGTGAGGACTTGCTCGACCTGCGCCGAGCCAAAGAGGTAGGGCCGCAACTGCAATGCTCCCCGGACGCCAACCGACAGATCGCGCAGATCCTGCGCACCCAGGCCCAGGAGGGCAAACGGGATATCGAGAAGCTTTACCTGCAAGCGGTGAACAACGCGACCCAGTTCATCTATATCGAAAACCAGTATTTCCGCTGGCCGCCCCTGGCCGAATTGATCAAGGCCGTTGCCGCCGGCCAGACCAAGGCCGGGCGCGACCCCGCCATACACGGTCCCTTGCACCTGTTTGTGATCACCAATGCAAGCAAAGCCGGCATAGGCTCCGGCACCGTGAACACCCAGCGCATGCTCGAAAGCCTCGGGCGCGGCCATACCATGCCTGCAATCACAAGGTTACGGCGGATTGAAAAGGCAAAAGCCGAGGCCGCCGCGCTGGAGTCCGGTCTGGGCGAACGCCTGGAGCAGCATGCCTTGGTCACGCTAACGAAACTCACCGACGCATTGGGCGGAACCGATCTCAGCGACGAGGCCAAGGAAGCGCAGCGGCGCAAGACTCTGGACAACGATTGGCGCAAAGCCTCACTCCAGAGCCAAATCGAGGCAATCGAGGGTGAGACTTTTACCCAACTCCCGGAATTAACCGGCCTGAAAGTCCATGTGTGCTCACTGGTCGCCCCCGACTCGCCCGCCGGTAAGCCCTGGATGCCGGTGTACATCCACTCCAAGCTGATGATCGTCGACGATGTGTTCACCACTCACGGCTCAGCCAACATCAACACCCGCAGCATGCAGGTGGATAGCGAACTGAATATTGCGCATGAGTGGGCGAGCGTGACGCAGGGGCTGCGGCGGCGGTTGTGGGAGATGCATACGAATGGATTGGGTGCGCAGGATGACCCGGAAAAGGCGTTCGAAGCGTGGGAAGAAATCATCAATCGGAATAAAGACTTTCAATCGGAACAATTGACTCCCTACGCCCCCCTCGTCGAGTTCTATTTCGGCGAATCCGACCTGTCGGACCTCGACTGATGCGCCGGCTCTTGCTGCTGTCATGCCTGCTGCTGGTCGCCTGCGATACCAGTAATCCTACTTCTACTTCGACCGAGAAAATGCCCTTGAACCCTTTGACTGAAGCCAAGGCCAATATGGCTTTCAACTGCGTACACGAGCAGATCCCCACGGCCTCCGCCGAGGCCGATGTGCTATTCCGCTACGCGCGCTGGTTGCAAAAGAACAACCAACTCAAACAGGACAAGACTGTTGATGCAGAGATCGAACGTCTATATCGCATCGCCAGTGAAAACGGCCACTACAAGGCCAATATCAATCTGCAGAACGGTGCCGTGCGTGGTTTCTTCAAACTCCGTGGTGAAGAGCATTTGCGCATGAGCGAGCAATTGATCGACGCGGGCGTTGCGGCGGGATATTACTTTGTCGGCATTTTCCTGCAGCATGGTTCGGCTGGATTGCAGCAGGATCACGAAATGGCGTTGCGTTACTACCGCAAGTCCGCCGACCAGGGTAATGCACAAGGCCAGGCATATATCGCCGACAAGTTGGCGCCGATCGACATTGCACCGGACGTTGCTCGGCAAATGCGCCGTTGCGCCGCTGAACAGGGAAACGGCAAAGCTGCAAGAGCGCTAGGGGTTAATTTATCGACGAAAGGGCGTTATCAGGAAGCGCTCGAAGCATTCCAACTTGGGGCAACTGCCGGTGACAGTACTTCGGCTTCTTTTTTGAGCAAAGGCTTCCGTGGTCCGGAGCCGGATGATCGGCTGTACTACCTGGGCCAACAGAAAGACCTCGAGCGCGCCGATCGCTACGAAAAAATCTGGAAAATCCTCTCGGGCTACTCCTACGCCAATCCCAAAGTCCCCGAGATCAACGAGATCGTCCCGCTGCCACCCGCCACGTTGCCCGCCTGGGACGGCAAGCTCCAATGGCTCGAAGAACGCTTGGCCAATGTCCCGCCCGAAAAACCCAGCGAAGCACTGATTCATCAACTGGCCAAGGCCAAAGTCCTCGAACCCGCCACCGGCCGGCCCATGCCGGGCTCCCCGGCCTTTATACAGATCGACTACATCAAAAGACCGACCTGCAACAGCGGCCAAGCCTGCACGCATACCGGTTATTGGCTGGCGGAAAGTATCGCCGGTCAATCCGGGGCGCGCCTGGAAAAAGGCGAACCCCGGCGCTTCGAGAAGGGCGAGATCATGCCGACCCTGAACGTCAAACATCGTCACAGCCAATTCCTGCTCGCCGACCGAGTGACGGTCGAGGAGGAAAATATCGAATGGAGGCTGTTCGGTGAGGCCTGAGTATTTATGGGGCTGTTGGATGCTCATCGCCTTGACCGGTTGTGGTGCCAACAGTGCCGAGCCTTTGTCTGCGGACGTTGTAAACCCGCTCACCGATATCAACGTTAATCTCGCGTTCACCTGCCAACAGGAAGCAATTCCGGCGCCGCCCGCAGAGGCCGATGTGCTGTTCCATTACGCGCGCTGGTTGCAAAAGAACAACCAACTCAAGCAGGACAAGACTGTCGATGGCGAGATCGAACGTCTATATCGCATCGCCAGTGAAAACGGCCACTACAAGGCCAATATCAATCTGCAGAACGGTGCGATGCGCGGTACTTTCAAACTCCGTGGTGAAGAGCATTTGCGCATGAGTGAGCAACTGATCAACGCGGGAGTGGCAACGGGATATTACTTTGTCGGTATCTTCCTGCAGCACGGTGTGGCTGGGTTGCAGCAGGATCACGAAATGGCGTTGCGTTACTACCGTAAAGCCGCTGATGAAGGTAGTGCGCTGGCTCAAGCCTCTGTCGCAGACAAGTTGGCGCCGATCAACATTGCCCCGGATGTTGCGCGGCAGATGCGCCGCTGTGCGTCTGAACAGGGCAATGGCAAGGCAGCCGTCGCTCTGGGTATCAACCTTAAAAACAAAGGGGAGTACCAAGAAGTGCTTGAGGTCTTCCAGATGGGCGTTGCAGCTGGTAACGACGGCGCTGCCGGGTGGTTGGAAGAAGGCTTCCGTGGCCCTACGCCAGATGATCGCTTGCACTACCTCGGCCAACAGGAAGACCTCGAACGCGCCGATCGCTACGAAAAAATCTGGAAAATCCTCTCGGGCTACTCCTACGCCAATCCCAAAGTCCCCGAGATCAACGAGATTGTTCCTCTGCCACCCGCCACGTTGCCCGCCTGGGACGGCAAGCTCCAATGGCTCGAAGAGCGCCTGGCCAATGTCCCGCCTGAAAAACCCAGCGAAGCGCTGATCAACCAACTGGCCAAAGCCAAGCTTCTCGACCCGGCCACGGGTCAGGGGCTACCGGGATCGCCTGCATTCAGCCAATCTCATTTATCGGCACCGAACTGCCACAGCGGCCAAGTCTGTCCGGTAAGTGGATACTGGAAGGTTGGCTGGCTTCCCCGCCATCACTCAGTGGACAGGAGCGTCGCTCGGTATTTCGAACAGGGCGAGATCTTGCCGACGCAGCTGGTTGAGCGCTACCAGATGCGCACTTGGCCCTTTTCCGACAGGATCACACGACACGAACAAGCGGTTGAATGGTACCTGCTCGGGTGACGCGTCGATATCGCGCCGTGTCGCTATTTGGGGGGGCTACGCCGTTGCGAGGTCTCTGCTGCGCGCAGCTTTGGTACACAAGTGCGTTTGCTGGGCTGGGAAATGCCGTTCAATGCCGCAGGCATCGCGGGTGAAGCCAACTTGCCCGGCAAAGGCTTGCTCCGCATCCAGGATCGGGCAATGCAGTACTCCACCCGGGCGCAATACGACTATGACCGCCAGTGGTTTTCCGAGGGGGGACGACGATAAAGCAGCTAAACGTGACACGGCGGGGCCGCTGTTTGTCAGCCTCGGCTTCGATTTCAATGAACGGATGGAAATTGCCCATCAAGTGCAATGCGCACGTTTTTTACGGGGAAGTTCTACTTGCAGAGCTCGGTGGCTGGTTCCGGGACTGCTTCGCAGTCCAGCGCGAGCAAGCTCGCTCGCCACAATTGAATGGGTGCAGCGGGGATGTGAAAACAGCCCGGCGTTGATGTATCGGAGGATGATGGGGACCGATACATCAACGCCAGGCTGTAAAAGCGGCCCGGGCTTCCTTGCCCGGGTCGTGTAGCGGGTGAATCAGAACTTCGCTTCGGCATCCAGTTGCAGGGTGTTGATGTCCGAATCGGTTTTCTTGATGTTGGCGTTGGTCTGGTCCGAGGTCGCCATGAAGTAGGTCGCGCCCAGGGCGAAGTTCTTGTCCAGGTCGTAGCTCACTTTCAGCTTGCTGCCGCGCGAACCGGTGAAGCCGTTGGCGAAGTCGGAGTCGGTGAAGGCACCCACCACAGCGTTACGCTGTACGTCGCGGTAGTTGTAGTCCAGATTGAAGCCGTAGACCTTGGACTTCACACCGGCCAACCAGCCAGTGTCCTGGTCGTTGCTTRCATCGGTGTTGTTGACGTACTGACCGTAGATCGACAGCGGAACTGGCAGGTTGCTGAAGTCCAGCTGACCAAAGCCTTCGTACAGTTTGAAGGTTTCGTTCGGGCTGTTGCCGTTGACGGCCAGGGCGCATGGCGTGGTAACGGTGCCGGAGGTAGGGCAGGCACTGCTGCTGTCGTTGTCGTAGGAGTAGATACTGCCGCCCAACGTCATTTTCATGCTGTCGGTAATGGCGAAGCGACCACCCAACTGACCAGCGTAAAGGCGCAGGTCGTGTTTGAACTGCACGCCTTCACCGTCGACGTTGTCCTTGAGGGTGTAGTGACCGGCGCTACCGAACAGCTCGGTGCTGCCGCTCAACGGGTATTTGTAGGTGACTGCCAGACCTTCCGGGTTGATGTCGCTATCCCAGATGATGTCGCCCATGCTCACCCATTGTTGCGGCATCTTGCCGCCAACCAGGTGCAGGTTCTTGATCGCGTCAGGGTGGTAGTCGATGTAACCCTGGTCCAGCCAGATCTGCTTCTTGTCGAAGTAGTTGTTCAGGTCCTGGTTGGTCGAGCGAGCGTCGTCGTTGCTGCCGGTAGCGATACGGATACCAGTGTCGACCTGCGGGTTGATTTCGCTGTAGGCACCCAGGCGGGCACGAATGCGCTGACGATCCTGGTCCTTGTTGTTTGGCACGCCATCGTTGTGCACGGTTTCTTCACGGAAACGCACGTCACCCTTGAATTGGGTCTTGGCGGCCCAGGCCAGCTTCTGGTCGAAGGTGCTCAGTGCGTCGGTTTTCTTCGCGGTGGCCGCGATTTGCTCGTTAGTCTCTTGCTGAGCCTGACGGGCGATCTGCTGGTCTTTCTGATCCCTGGCCAGCTCGGCTTGCAGTTCGCTGTACTGCGCGTTGGTGATCGAGCCGTTAGCCTTGAGCATGTCGAGCAGTTTGGCGTCGACTGCGGCACTGGCCGGAACACTCATGGCCAACAGCAGGCCACCGCACAAGGCCGCCGCAGTTTTCGTGGAAGCAAGACGCATATCAATCTCCGAAGATGAGAGGGGATGACAGAGCCATCCGGGGCACAACCGACCACTTAGGGGCGGAAAACAGTGACCGGGTATAACCCGGCGCTCTAAAAACAGGCGCCAGTATCGCGATGGTTTATGACAGAGCGGTGGCGATGTGATGTCATGTCGATGACGATACAGAGTCGTCTTGAACTATTGAGTTAGAGCACTGTCGTCGTTTTGCTCGTGTGCAATACAGAGCGATAGGCGATACTCGCGGGGCTTTCACGCCATGAAGAGTGAGGATGGTGATGCCGTTGCAACGCCTGCAAAGACTGTCAGAAATCGCCCCGCAGACCTGGGACGCCCTGGTGCCCGAGACTCAGCCTTTTCTGCGTCACGCTTTTTTGAGCGCACTGGAAGACAGCGGCAGCGTCGGCCCCCATTCCGGCTGGCAGCCCGAGCATTTGCTGCACGTTGAAGGTGTCCGCCTGATCGCCGCGCTACCCAGTTATCGCAAGTGGCATTCCTACGGCGAATACGTGTTCGATCACGCCTGGGCCGATGCCTGTGAACGCGCTGGCATCGACTACTACCCCAAACTGTTGACTGCCGTGCCGTTCAGTCCCGTCACCGGGCCGCGGCTGTTGGCGGCCAAGGTCGAAGACGGCTTCGAGTTAATGAAAAGCCTGCCGGGCTACCTTGAGCTCGAAGGGCTCTCCAGCGCCCACATCAACTTCACCGATTCGTTCACCGACGCGGCACTGAGCGAGCAGCCCGGCTGGCTGCAGCGCGTTGGCTGTCAATACCACTGGCAGAATCGCGGCTACCGGGATTTCCAGGACTTCCTTGACGTGCTGAGTTCGCGCAAGCGCAAACAGATGCGCAAGGAGCGAGAGCAGGTGGCGGGGCAGGGCTTTGAGTTCGAATGGTTGCAAGGGCGGGAGCTGAACCAGGCGCAATGGGATTTCGTCTATGCCTGCTACGCCAATACCTATGCGGTGCGCCGCCAGGCGCCATACCTGACGCGGGAATTTTTCAGCCTGTTGGCCGAACGCATGCCCGAGTCGATTCGCGTGGTGTTGGCCAGGCAGGGTTCACGGCCGGTGGCGATGGCTTTCAGCCTGGTGGGGGGCGACAGTTTCTACGGGCGTTACTGGGGCTGTCTGGCGGAGTTCGACCGCCTGCATTTCGAGACTTGTTTCTACCAGGGCATGGACTACGCAATTGCCAACGGTTTCCAGCGTTTCGATGCCGGAGCCCAGGGTGAGCACAAACTGATTCGCGGATTCGAGCCAGTCATTACGCATTCCTGGCACTACTTGCGGCATCCGGGATTAAAAGCGGCGGTGAAGGACTTTCTGGAGCAGGAGCGGTTGGGGGTACTGGCTTATGCAGAAGACGCGAAGTCAGCCTTGCCTTATCGACAGGGCTGATCTTCACCGTGCAGCGTGTCAGTTGTCTTCCTTGCCCAGCCAGCGATACAGCACGCCACCGACGACTGCACCGAGCAGCGGTGCGACCCAGAACATCCACAGTTGTTGAATCGCCCAGCCGCCGACGATCAGCGCCGGGCCGGTGCTGCGCGCCGGGTTGACCGAAGTGTTGGTGACGGGGATCGAGATCAGGTGGATTAGCGTCAGCCCCAGGCCGATGGCAATCGGTGCCAGTCCTGCCGGTGCACGTTTGTCGGTGGCGCCGAGGATGATCAGGATGAACATCGCCGTCATCACCAGTTCACAGACAAACCCTGCCGCCATCGAATAGCCGCCAGGCGAGTGTTCGCCATAGCCGTTGGATGCCAATCCTCCCGCCAGTTCGAAACCGGGTTTGCCGCTGGCAATGAAATACAGCAGGGCGGCTGCAATCACACCGCCAATGACCTGGGCAATGATGTAGGCCGGCAATTCATTGGCCGGAAACCGCCCACCCACCACGAGGCCGAGGGATACCGCAGGATTGAGATGACAACCGGAAATATGGCCAATGGCGAAGGCCATGGTCAGCACGGTCAGGCCAAACGCGAAGGACACCCCGAGAAGACCGATCCCCACATCCGGAAAAGCCGCCGCCAGCACCGCACTGCCGCAACCACCCAACACCAGCCAGAACGTACCTACCAACTCTGTAGCCGAACGTTTTAACAGAGACATGAGAGTGAGCCCTTTCGAGATTATGCCGCCTTGAGCATCCAGCCGATGGACTGCAGAACCACCTCCAGAACGTTGCAGTGAGTACAGCAGGGTTTTTTCAGAATTCCAGCAGGCACAAAAAACCGCCAGGCCCCGTGATTGACGGGGTCTGGCGGTTTTTTCGATCTTACGGTATGGCGCTTATCCCTGTGGGAGCGAGCTTGCTCGCGATGGCGGTTTGTCAGTCGACACCAATGTTAAATGTCAATCTGCTATCGCGAGCAAGCTCGCTCCCACAGGGGAAGTGTGTTGTTCATTAGATCAATCGATCCCGACAAACCCACCGGTCTGGTGTTGCCACAAGCGCGCATACAAACCGCCATGGGCCAGCAGTTCGGCATGGCTGCCGGTTTCGGCGATCTGGCCGTTTTCCAGCACCACCAACCGGTCCATGCGGGCGATGGTCGAGAGCCGGTGTGCGATGGCGATCACGGTTTTACCCTGCATCAGGGTTTCGAGGCTTTCCTGGATCGCCGCTTCGACTTCCGAATCCAGTGCCGACGTGGCCTCGTCCATGATCAGGATCGGCGCGTCCTTGAGCAGTACGCGGGCGATGGCAATGCGCTGGCGCTGGCCACCGGAGAGTTTCACCCCGCGCTCACCGACGTGGGCATCGAAACCGGTGCGGCCTTCAGCGTCCGACAGTGAAGGAATGAAACCGTCGGCCCGGGCCTTGTGCACGGCTTCCCAGAGTTCGGCATCGGTGGCGTCTGGTTTGCCATACAGCAGGTTGTCACGGATCGAGCGGTGCAGCAGCGACGTGTCCTGGGTGATCATGCCGATGCGTTCGCGCAGGCTCTCCTGGCTGACGTCGGCGATGTTCTGGCCGTCGATCAGGATGCGTCCGCCTTCGACGTCATACAGGCGCAGCAGCAGGTTCACCAGGGTCGATTTGCCGGCACCGGACGGGCCGATCAGGCCGATTTTTTCACCGGGCTTGATGCTCAGGTTGAGGTCGCCGATGATCCCGCTCTGCTTGCCGTAGTGGAAATCCACCTGTTCGAAGCGCACTTCGCCACGGGCCACCGCCAGGGGTTTGGCCTGGTCGCGGTCGGTGACGGAGACCGGTTGCGAGATGGTCTGCAGACCGTCCTGCACCATGCCGATGTTTTCGAAGATGCCGGTCACCACCCACATGATCCAGCCGGACATGTTGACGATACGGATCACCAGGCCGGTGGCCAGGGCAATCGCGCCCACGCTGATCAATGACTGCGTCCACAACCACAGGGCCAGGCCGGTGGTGCAGACGATCAGCAAGCCGTTCATGCTGGTGATGACCACGTCCATGCTGGTGACCACGCGACCCGCCAGCTGGGCTTTCTCAGTCTGCTCCTTGATGGCTTCGCGGGCGTATTGCTGCTCGAAGTTGGTGTGGGCGAACAACTTCAGGGTGGTGATATTGGTGTAGCCGTCGACAATCCGCCCCATGAGTTTGGAGCGCGCATCAGACGCCACCACCGACCGATCCTTGACCCGTGGCACGAAGTAACAAAGGGCACCGATGAAGGCGAAGATCCACGTCAGCAGCGGGATCATCAGGCGCCAGTCGGCTTCGGCGAACAGCACCAGCGAACTGATGGCGTAGATCAGCACATGCCACAGCGCATCGACGGCCTGCACGGCGGAATCGCGCAGTGAGTTGCCGGTTTGCATGATGCGTTGGGCGATGCGCCCGGCGAAATCATTCTGGAAAAAATTCAGGCTCTGCTTGAGCACATAACTGTGGTTTTGCCAGCGGATCATGCTGGTCATGCTGGGGCTCAGGGTCTGGTGCACCAGCAGGTCATGCAGGCCCACGAATATAGGGCGCAGCACCAGAGCAACCACCACCATCCAGGTCAGTTCGAGGGCGTGTTCCTGGAACAGATTGATGTTCGGCGTCCCTTGGGCCAGGTCGATGATGCGGCTCAGGTAGCTGAACAGCGCCACTTCGATCAATGCACCAATCAGGCCGACGATCAACAGGGCGGCGAAGCTCGGCCAGACCTGCTTGAGGTAATAAGTGTAAAAAGGGAAAACCCGGTCCGGCGGAGACGCCGTCGGTGCTTCACGGAAAACATCGATCAGTTTTTCAAAGCGGCGATAAAGCATCGGTTGTTCGCCCGCGAACGGGCTCTCCTTTTAACGGTTTGAGCGTTGCCGGCAAACACCGGCAACGGCTCGGACATCCTTGTCCAGCTTAGTCTCAGTCGATGCGCTTGGCCGACTTGATGAACACCGGGTCGGCCGGCACGTCCTTCATACCGTTACGAACGGTGGTTGGCGAATTGACGATGATGTCGACCACGTCCATGCCTTTGACCACTTTGCCGAACACCGCGTAACCGTCGCCCTGGTCAAGGAAGTCGTTGTCCTTGACGTTGATGAAGAACTGGCTGGTGGCCGAGTCAGGCACCGAAGTACGGGCCATCGACAAGGTGCCGCGAACGTTGACCAGGCCGTTGTTGTGCTCGTTCTTGATTGGTGCCTTGGTGTCTTTTTGCTGCATGGCCTGGGTGAAGCCACCGCCCTGGACCATGAAACCCGGAATCACCCGGTGGAAAACCGTGTTGTTATAGAAGCCACTGTCGACGTACTCAAGGAAGTTCCTGGTACTGATCGGGGCCTTGACCGGGTCCAGTTCGATTTCGATCTGGCCGTTGGTGGTGTCCAGCAGCACGTGCGGTGCCTTGGCAGGCGTTGCCGCCATCAGGTTGGCGGCAAACAGGACGGAGCCTGCGGCGAGGGCGATTTTTTTCAGCATGGGTCAGTGATCCTGAGTGGTGGTGTCGACTGCGGTCAGAAACTCCAGCAGTGTCTGGTTGAAGTGTTCCGGCTGGTCCAGCGGCGTGGCGTGGCGTGAATCGGCGATCACCACCAGCCGCGCATCGGGCAGCAGTTTTACGTAGTTTTCCTTCAGCGCCACCGGTGTGTAGTCACGGTCGGCACTGACGATGAGGGTTGGACAGGTAACCTTGGAAAGTCGTTCCTGGACCCCCCAGCCCACAATGGCATTGAAGCTGGCGAGATAAGCATGTTTGTCGTTTTTTGCCCAGCGTTCGGCCATTTTTTGTCGCAGGTCAGCCTGCTCGGGTTTCGGGAACAGCTTGTCGCCCAGCGCCTTGCCAATGGTGCCCAGGCTAAGGGCGCGCATCAGGCTCCAGCGCTTGAACCACTGCCAGTAGTCATCGCGGCTGCGCAGTTTGACCTCCGGCGCGCTGTTGACGATGCACAGGCTCTTGAGCAGTTGCGGCTGATCCACGCCCAGCTGGAAGCCGATCATGCCACCCATGGACAGGCCGACATAGTGTGCCGGACCGAGATTGAGGTGCTCGATCAGTGCAATCAGGTCAGCGCTGAATCCGGCAATGCTGTAGCGCTCCCGGGGTTTGTCCGAGCGACCGTGACCGCGTACATCCGGGACGATCACCCGGTAACAGGTGGCCAATGCCGGGATCTGCTTTTCCCAGTCCAGGGTGCTGGAACCGAGGCCGTGGACCARCAGCAGCGGCGTGCCGTGGCCATATTCCTCATAGTGCAGGTTGCAACCTTCGTGTTCGAAATAGGCCATGCATACACTCCGTGTCAGGCTTGTTCGGGGGCGGCGAACGGCGCGTCCAGTGGTGCGGTGTCAAAGGTGCGCAGCAGTTCGATGAGAATCTGCGTGGCAGGTCCCAGTGGTTTGTCCTTGTTCGAATACAGGTAAAAGCTCGGGTTGCGGCTACCGCCCTGATCCAACGGTAGCAGCTTGAGCGTACCTTCCTTGAGTTCCCGCTCGATCAGGTGCCTGGGCAGCCAGGCAAAACCCAGGCCGCTGCTGACGAAGGTTGCGGCGGTGGCCAGGCTGCCGACGGTCCAGCGCTGTTCGGCACCGAGCCAGCCGACGTCCCGTGGTTGCTGGCGGCCCGAGTCGCGAATTACCACTTGCATCTGGCTTTCCAGGTCCTGGAAGTTCAGTTCGCGGTTGAGGCGGTGCAGGGGATGTTCCGGGTGGGCGACCGCGACGAACTCGACGTCGCTCAATTCCGCGCCCAGGTAGCCGGGAATACTGAACCCGGTGATGGCCAGGTCGGCCACGCCTTCCAGCAGAACTTCCTCCACACCCGACAGCACTTCCTCACGCAGGCGCACCCGGCAGCCACGGCTTTGCGGCATGAACGCGGTCAAGGCGCGGACGAGGCGGGCACTTGGGTAAGCGGCATCGACCACCAGGCGCACTTCGGCTTCCCAGCCCTGTTCCATGTGATGGGCCAGGTCTTCGAGTTGACTGGCCTGTTTCACCAGTTGCCGGGAGCGGCGCAACAGCACGCCGCCGGCTTCGGTCAGCACGGCTTTGCGTCCGTCGATGCGCAGCAACGGCACGCCGAGCTGATCCTGCATGCGTGCCACGGTGTAGCTGACCGATGATTGCGAGCGATGCAGCGCCTCGGCGGCCTGGGCGAAACCACCGTGATCGACCACGGCCTGCAGCGTTCGCCATTGATCAAGGGTCACGCGGGGCGCTTTCATGTTGAGCTCCTCTTGTCCTAAGCTGGCAGCCCTTACTGGAGGCTGCTGAATGAAAAAAATCTGTTGTGTGCTGCTGGCGCTGCTGCCGCTGACGGCGATGGCTTACCCGATCGATGTGAAGAAAGACCTCAACGGCATGAAGATCGATTACCAGACCTACGACACGGATAACGACATCGGCTCCATTCAGGTGGCCAACTACGGCGACGTCGATGCAAGCTGCAAGGCCGTTTTCATCAATGGCCCGGAAGCACCGCGTACCCGCAAGATCGACGTACCGGCCGGCAAGCACAAAAATGCCACCGTCAAGTTCAGCCGCAACATTATCAAGCTGCGCATCGAGCTGACTTGCACCCCGAAATGACGCCAGGGTCTTCTGTAGGAGCGAGCCTGCTCGCGATAGCGGAGTGTCAGGCAACAGAAAAATTGAATGACACGACGCCTCGCGAGCAGGCTCGCTCCTACAGAGGTAATGCATGCTGAGCTTATAAACGAATTTATTGATGGGTTATAGCAGTTATTTGCGCTTTTTCATCGATATGACTCTGTTTAACCTTCACTCCATCGACCTACAGCATTCTCAGATGGAGGCTACATCCCATGTCCCGCGTTCTGATCATCGAAAGCAGTGCCCGTCAGCAAGACTCGGTTTCCCGCCAACTGACCCAGACGTTCATCAGCCAGTGGAAAGCCGCCCACCCGAATGACCAGATCACCGTCCGGGACCTGGCCGTCAAGCCGGTGCCGCACCTGGACATCAACCTGCTGGGTGGCTGGATGAAACCCGCCGAGCAGCGCAGCGACATCGAACAGGCGTCCCTGGAACGCTCCAACCAGCTGACCGACGAATTGCTCGCCGCCGATGTACTGGTCATGGCCGCACCCATGTACAACTTTGCGATTCCCAGCACCCTGAAAGCCTGGCTCGACCATGTGCTGCGTGCCGGCGTGACCTTCAAGTACACCGAAACCGGCCCGCAAGGCCTGCTCAGCGGCAAACGCGCCTATGTATTGACGGCTCGCGGCGGTATTTATGCCGGCAGCGCCGCCGATCACCAGGAACCGTACCTGCGTCAGGTCATGGGCTTTATCGGTATCCACGACGTGACGTTCATCCACGCCGAAGGCATGAACCTGGGCGGTGACTTCCAGGAGAAAGGCCTGAACCAGGCGAACGCCAAGCTTTCGCAAGTGGCCTGACCGGTTAATCGCCAGATAACCGCTGGATGGTCTAGTGACCTGGCGCAACCCTTCAAGCCTGTACGCGCATCGAACCTCCCTTCGCACTTGTTGCTCCTGAGTGCTCTGGCCCGATTGAACGCTTTAGCGAGATCGGGCTTTTTTTTGCCCGGGATTTTTTGAGCGGACACACAACCTTTGTGGGAGCGGGCTTGCTCGCGAAAGCGGTGTTTCATCCCACATTTATGTCGACTGACACTCCCTCTTCGCGAGCAAGCCCGCTCCCACAGGTTTTGTATTAGCTGACTGTTCGCGATCAGTAGCAAAACCCGTTATCGTCGCCGCCATTCGAAACGAGGCGAGCATGGGCTATCTACTTTTTGTCACGCTGATTCAGGCGTTTTCCTTCAGTTTGATCGGCGAATACCTGGCCGGTCATGTCGACAGTTACTTCGCAGTGCTGGTGCGTGTGCTGCTGGCTGGGCTGGTGTTCATCCCGCTGACCCGCTGGCGCTCGGTGGAGCCGGCGTTCATGCGCGGCATGCTGCTGATCGGCGCCTTGCAGTTCGGCGTGACCTACGTCTGCCTGTACCTGAGCTTTCGCGTACTGACGGTGCCGGAAGTGCTGCTGTTCACCATCCTCACGCCGTTGCACGTGACCCTGATCGAAGATGCTCTGAATCGTCGCTTCAACCCCTGGGCCCTGGTCGCGGCCCTGGTGGCGGTGGCGGGGGCGGCGGTGATTCGCTTTGACCGGATCAACCCGGATTTCTTCATGGGGTTCCTGTTGCTGCAACTGGCCAACTTCACCTATGCCGCCGGGCAGGTGCTCTACAAACACCTGGTCGCCCGCCACCCAAGCGATTTGCCGCATTACCGACGCTTCGGCTATTTCTATCTCGGCGCACTGGCGGTTGCGTTGCCGGCGTTCCTGCTGTTCGGCAAACAGAACTTCCTGCCTGAAGCCGCGTTGCAATGGGGCGTGCTGCTGTTCCTCGGTCTGGTCTCCACTGCGCTGGGTTTGTATTGGTGGAACAAGGGCGCGTGCATGGTGAATGGCGGAACCCTGGCGGTGATGAACAACCTGCATGTGCCCGTGGGCTTGCTGATCAATCTGCTGATCTGGAACCAGCATGAAGAACTGGGGCGGTTGTTGCTCGGTGGTTCGGTGATTTTGCTGGCGGTGTGGATCAGTCGGTTGGGCATTAGCCGCGCAATGATCAGATGACATCTATGTGATCATCATTTGTCTGCTTTTTTGGTGTTTTAAATGACTTGTAATGCTAATGCCTTTCCCCTTAAAAGCTTATGCTTGATGCTTCTTTTTGTTGTGTTGTCGCCTTTTGTATTGGCTGATGAAGTGCCTGTAAAAAATTGGCGGGAGCTAACTGTTAATGATCTTTCTGTTATTCGGCAACTGATAGTTGATTCTCATCCGGGTGCTATAGACAGTAATAATGAGTCTTTTACAGACTGGGTCGAACGGGGTTATCTGGAAGCTAGTCAGCTGGCGAAACGTGTCAATTCAAGGGAAGACTCTCAAGCCGTACTTGATTTTTACATCGCGGGCTTCAAGGATGGACACGTAGGGCTGAATCAACCTGGTAAAGGGAGTTCTTCCTGGGCGGGTTTCATTTTGGATATGCGAGGTCAGAGTTTCGTTGTAAAGCACGTTGCTAAAAATTGGCCTGTACCGCTACCACCGATTGATTCCAAGGTTATATCGTGTGATAACAAATCAGTCCGCGAGATACTAGGGAGCGAAATATCTCCTTATGTTGATCGTAGACTTGATCTGAAGTCGACCTGGTTACATTTGGCTAAGCAGTTAACTGTCGATGATGCAAGCTATCCCGTACTGGCGAGGGACTTGTCAAAAAGCTGTTTGGTTGCTCTCCCAAATGGAGTAAGACAAAACTTTACGTTGTTATGGCAAGAAGATTCCGGGCAATTGGAGGCTTTCCTGCGCCAGCCTCAACCACCCCAAACGCTCAAGAATCTGGGAGGCGGGCGATATTGGATACATGTATCCAACTTCATGCCATCAGCAGCCGAGAATGCTTCCCTCAATAAAATGCTCGACGTCATCAAGAGTCTCGATGATGCCAACCTGGTTGTGCTTGATACACGAGGCAATCGCGGAGGTAACAGTTTAGTGGGGGCTGAAATGCTGTCTGCTCTGTTAGGCTCGAAATGGGTAAAAAGCCTGGATGAGTCATCTCGTGCGTATGCGATGTGGCGAGTTTCTCCTTTTGCACTCTCAACGCTAAATAAAGCTCTCACTACCATGGAAAACGACTATGGAAAAAATAGTGAAGCTTATAAATTTGTTTTTAGTTTAACCAGGTCGATGGAGTTCGCACTTCACGAAAAGAAAGACTGGTTGCGTCAGCCCAGCGCTTCCTCGGTCGATCAAGATGGTTCGAGAGGAGGCGATACCCAGGGTTTTAAAGGTAAGCTTGCGTTGGTTACTGACTCATTTTGCGCGAGTGCCTGTCTCGACTTTGCGGACGTCGTTCTTGCTGTTCCGGGGGTTGTCCATTTGGGGTTACCAACGAGCGCCGATACGCTTTACATTGATATAGGCGCTCAAACGCTGCCGAGTGGTGCCGAGTTCTGGCTACCGTTAAAGGTATGGAGAGGCCGAGCGCGAGGAAATAACCAAAGTTATGATCCCCAGTTTGTTTTTGATGGGGATATAAACGATACGGCGGCAGTTCAAAAGTGGGTTCTTGATCACTTATGATCGGATCGGCGCCACTCCTCAATCGCTCGGAATTACATGAAGTGTTTTTCCTGCTCGGGAATATGGCTTGCGCCCAACACCGCCGGTAACAACCCGGCTCTCAAATCCGTCCCGCTCGGCTGCTGATACAGGTTCAGCCCGAACTCCGGTAGCACCGCCAGCAGGTAATCGAAAATATCCCCCTGGATCCGCTCGTAGTCGGCCCATGCCGTGGTGCGGGTAAAGCAGTAGATTTCCAGTGGAATACCCTGGGCGGTGGTCTGCATCTGGCGGACCATGCAGGTCATGTTCGGCTGGATCCCCGGATGACTCTTCAGGTAGGCCAGCGCATAGGCGCGCAAAGTGCCGATGTTGGTCATCCGCCGGCGGTTGGCCGACATGGCCGCGACGTTGCCCTGGGCCTCGTTCCAGGCCTTGAGTTCGGCCTGCTTGCGGCTCATGTAGTCGGTGAGCAAGTGCACCTGGGACAGCTTCTGCTCCTCGTCGTCGCGCAGGAAGCGCACGCCGCTGGCGTCGATGAACAGGCTGCGCTTGATCCGTCGGCCACCGGAAGCCTGCATGCCGCGCCAGTTCTTGAACGACTCGGACATCAGGCGCCAGGTTGGAATCGAGACGATGGTCTTGTCGAAGTTCTGCACCTTGACTGTGTGTAAGGTGATGTCCACCACATCGCCGTCGGCGCCCACCTGGGGCATTTCGATCCAGTCGCCGACCCGCAGCATGTCGTTGCTGGTCAACTGCACGCTGGCGACGAACGACAGCAGCGTGTCCTTGTAGACCAGCAGAATCACCGCCGACATGGCACCCAGCCCCGACAGCAGCAACAGCGGCGAGCGGTCGATCAAGGTCGCGACGATGATGATCGCGCCAAACACGTACAACACCATTTTCGCCAGTTGCACATAGCCTTTGATCGAGCGGGTGCGGGCGTGCTCGGTGCGGGCGTAGATGTCCAGCAGGGCATTGAGCAGGGCGCTGACTGCCAGCAGCAGAAACAGGAAGGTGAAGGACAGCGCGACGTTGCCGAGGAAACCCAGACTGGTCTTGCTCAGGTCCGGCACCAGATTGAGACCGAACTGGATCACCAGCGAAGGCGTGATCTGCGCCAGGCGATGGAACACCTTGTTCTGCAGGAAATCATTGACCCAGTGCAAGGCCGGCTGGCGGCCRAGCATTTTGGCCGCGTGCAGAATGAGGTAGCGCGCCACCCGTCCGAGGAACAGCGCAATGGCCAGCAATAGCAGCAGCGCCAGGCTGGAATGCACGAGCGGGTGCTGGTCGAGGGCGCCCCAAAGGTCCAGGGCGTTGATCCAGAGCTGTTTGATATCCATGGTTAAAAACGATTCTTCTGTAGGGCGCGAGAGGGGATTAGAGCATTTAAGACGCTTTGTATTACGTTTGAGGAAAAATCAGGCAACAAAAAACCAACTGTTTACCGCCATTTGTATAAAGAAACTCGGCCTGAGCGCTCGAAACCGTTACCCTATGCAGCTGTTTTTTTGCATTTCTTCGAGGTAGCACCCGTGTTTTCCCAATTCGCCCTGCACGAACGCCTGCTCAAAGCCGTGGCCGAGCTGAAATTTGTCGAGCCAACGCCTGTGCAAGCCGCGGCCATTCCGCTGGCGCTCCAGGGGCGTGACCTGCGGGTGACGGCGCAAACCGGTAGCGGCAAAACCGCTGCATTCGTATTGCCCATCCTCAACCGTCTGATCGGCCCGGCGAAAATCCGCGTCAGCATCAAGACCCTGATCCTGCTGCCGACCCGCGAACTGGCCCAGCAGACCCTGAAAGAAGTTGAACGCTTCTCGCAGTTCACCTTCATCAAGTCCGGCCTGATCACCGGCGGCGAAGACTTCAAGGTCCAGGCCGCCATGCTGCGCAAGGTGCCGGACATCCTGATCGGTACGCCGGGCCGGATGATCGAGCAACTGAACGCCGGCAACCTCGATCTCAAGGAAGTCGAAGTCCTGGTACTCGACGAAGCCGACCGCATGCTCGACATGGGCTTTGCCGAGGACGTTCAGCGTCTGGTGGACGAGTGCACCAACCGTCAGCAGACCATGCTGTTCTCTGCCACCACTGGCGGTTCCGGCCTGCGCGAAATGATCGCCAAGGTCCTGAACAACCCTGAGCACTTGCAGCTCAACGCGGTCAGCCAGCTGAACGACACCACCCGCCAGCAAATCATTACCGCTGACCACAACCAGCACAAAGAACAGATCGTCAACTGGTTGCTGGCCAACGAGACCTACCAGAAAGCCATCGTCTTCACCAACACCCGGGCCATGGCCGACCGTATCTACGGCCGCCTGGTGGCGCAGGAATACAAAGCGTTCGTGCTGCACGGCGAGAAAGACCAGAAGGATCGCAAACTGGCGATCGACCGCCTGAAGCAGGGCGGCGTGAAAATTCTCGTGGCCACCGACGTCGCCGCTCGCGGTCTGGACGTGGACGGCCTGGACCTGGTGATCAACTTCGACATGCCGCGCAGCGGCGACGAATACGTGCATCGCATTGGTCGTACCGGCCGCGCCGGCAACGATGGCCTGGCCATCTCGCTGATCTGCCACGGCGACTGGAACCTGATGTCGAGCATCGAGCGCTACCTCAAGCAGAGCTTCGAGCGCCGTACCATCAAGGAAGTCAAAGGCACCTACGGCGGACCGAAAAAGGTCAAGGCCTCGGGCAAGGCCGTCGGCGTGAAGAAGAAAAAGACCGACGCCAAGGGCGACAAGAAAAAAACTGCCGCCAAGACCCCGACCAAGCGCAAGAGCGCCAACCGGCCGAAGAGCGACTCCCTGGTCAGCAAGGACGGCATGGCGCCGCTCAAGCGCCGCAAGCCGGAAGCGCCAGCGGCTGAGTAAGTCGTTGTATGCGCCCCACGAAAAACCCGGACAGTGTCCGGGTTTTTTTATGTCTGATGTGTATCAACTCTCATTTTTTTTCTGCCGATTCCAGTTCCCTCAAGCGCTGATCAATCAACTGACACTATTCGGGGGGGAGTTCAGTCAAAGGTATGGGCGGGCCTGGGATGCCCGTCTCGATCAGTCTTTCACCGCAATACACATCTGCAGCGCCATCACCCCGGTCTTTTCATCGTAGGAAGCCTCTGTCGGATAGCGTTCGAACCCCGGGCGCTGGTCGTATTCCAGGCCGCTTTGCGGCATCCACTGTGTACACATTTCGCACCAGCCGGCTGGAATTTCGCTGGCTGGCCCCGTGAATTCGGCGACGGCATAGCGGCCGCCGGGCAGGATGGTGACGGCGAACGGGTATTTCGGTTCGAAGTCGGCAGGCACTTCGACGCAGGCGTCGTAGCGGCAGTATTGCGCTGGCGTGGTGCTCGGGTCGTCGTGGCCGATGCCGTAACGCACGCGGTTGAGCAGGTTGTTTTCGATCATCCACGGGGCGACGGTTTCGCGCCAGAAGGTGCCGATTTCCGGGCCGTAGGGGCCGGTGTAGCGCAGGTAGGCGACACGGGCGGGGGGCAAGGTTTTGAGGGTGACGTTCATTGTCCGGGCCTTGTTTCTAATCTGGGGACTTTGTGTTGAATGGTCGGGCCTCTTCGTCGGATCGCCGCCCGGAGCAAGCCCGCTCCCACAGGGGGCTGTGTGTGAACACATATTTTGTGTGTGGGAGCGTGGCTTGCTCCGGGCGGCGATCCGACGAAGGCCGCGCCTCGGTGTCTGGGGCTAACCACCATGGCAGCAGCTCGACCTCTCCTGTTCCTCATATTTGTCATGATGCCGCACCCATTCCATGATCTCCTCCTCGTTGCGGCCCTTGGGTGTCAGGTCGAGATAGTTGTAAGCACCGACCAGCATGTCCAGGCCCCGGGCATAGGTGGAGTAGGTATGGAAAATTTCCCCGGCGTCATTGCGATAAAACACGCTGAGACCGGGGAGTTCTTCCTCGGAGCCGTCGGTTTTTTCGTAGTTGTACGTAGCCTTTCCGGCGGCGACATCTTCGGCTCGGGCAGTGACGCCAAAGTCGTAGTTGAAATCAGATCTTGCTGACGACACCCAGTCGAACTTCCAGTCCATGCGCCGTTTGAACGCCTGGAATTCAGCGAACGGCGCGTGGGAAACCGCCACCACTGCGATGTCGTGGTGAGCCAGGTGCTGGTTGGCGCCGTCGATGTGATCGCTGAGGTACGAGCAACCGGGGCAGCCCTCGTCCCAGCCCTCGGCGAACATGAAGTGGTAGATGACYAACTGRCTGCGGYCGCCRAACAGGTCGGCCAGTTTCAGTTCGCCGCTTGGCCCCTGGAAGCGGTAGTCCTTGTCGATTTTCACCCAGGGCAGGGCGCGGCGTTCGGCGCTGAGTTTGTCTCTTTCCTTGGTGAAGGCTTTCTCGTGGGCAAGGTGCTGTTTGCGTGCGGCGAGCCATTCTTCCCGCGACACGACGGGATGATTCTGAATGTTCATGCTGTGTTCTCCTGCGAGGGGCGGGGAGGTGACTTACACAGCCTAGTCGTTTGGCTTGCGTGGAATTCGACATACCGCCGGTCGGTCGTCAGCAAATGCCCGGCTGAAGGGGCAGTGCGAATACCAACCAAAAGCAGGTTGAGGGCATTTCCTCAACCATAGAATCTCCCACATTGGAATTGTGCCGGGCTTAACTTTGCTTCGCCGCTTTCAAGCACTTCAAGTCGCTGAAGTCCTTCCTTACACCCTCGATCTTCTTCAGTAATCGTTCGCGCTGGTTCGGTGTGCTTTCAGCCATCAGATCCACGAACAGCGAACGTGCCTGAGCTTCGGTGTTGGCAAAGGCCTGGCGATAGGCGGGTGTCCACAAACTCTCACGGTTGACCAGAAGTGTCTCGATTCGTTGTGGGAATTGTGGACTCTGGCGTTGCGCAACGGCCGCGCTGAATTGCTTCTGCCAATGGACACGGTTGGCAATCCACTGGGTGTTCTGCTCGCCCAAGGCGCTGGACCATGTGGTTACCCGCTGTCGCTGGGTGGCGCTCAGTGGCCCGAGCCAGTCGTTCAGACGCTTCTCCATGCGCTCGCCGCGCTCTTTGATCTGCCGGTCGAGGGAGGGCTTGAGGTATTTCTCCTCGTATTTGCGCTGGTCCTTGGCAAAGGCATCGTTCATCTCGGCGACTTGCTTGTCATCCAGCCCTTGCAACAACTCGATGGCCGATGGGGTGATTTCCCGCGCGATCTCGGCGATCGCTTGTTCGGCTTCGTGGGAGCGGGCCTGCAATGCGGCATCGGTGACCTGGTCGGTCGCGATCATGGTTTGCAGGCGGTCCAGCCAGTCGAGGTAGCCGGGCAACTGGGTGGTGCAGTGCCAGCTCAGGTGTTCCTTCAGGCGTTCGTTCAGCCAGTTTTTTTGCTCGCCGTTCATGTCCAGGTAGTCGCTGAGCGTCCACGGGATGATCACATCGAGATTGCGGTAGGCCAGGCCCACGCGGCTGCACGCGCCGAGGGCGAGAGCGACAGTCAGCACAACGGCGAAAAGTTTAAACCAGCGGGACATGGGCGAATCCTTGCGAAAGCCAGCCTTCGGGTCTGATTCTCATGTGAACCCAGGATGAGCCCGGCAGTTCAGCCGATCAATAGAATGCGCTTTCGGCCTTGAGGGTAACCAGCCCATCGCGCAGGCTGAAATCACTGTAGTTCAAGTCGAGGTCGATGATTTTCACAGGATCTGATGGAGTGGCGCAGGGGAGAAGCGAGGGTTCCAGTCCAAGCGCTTCGAAGCTCAAAGCGCTTTGGGACCAGGTGACGCGAGGGGATTACTTTTTGCCCAGGGTGATCTGCTTGGACGGGCCGAACGTCTGGCCACTGACGCCTTTGGCAATTTGCTGGATTTCACCGCCGGACTTGAGGAACGCTGCGATCTGGCTGTTGATCGATTCGCTGGTTTCGACGGCTGGAGCTGGCTTTGCTTTGCTGGTGGATGCTTTTACACGCATGGCGGCCATTAACCTGTAGAAAATTAACTTGGCCAGGCATCGTACAGGAAACACCTGATAATTGCTTGGCAAATATCCCCTCGCAATACTCATGAGGTCGGGGTAATCAGTCATCGGTCACTATTCGAAATAGACGTCTAAGCCGCTGTTTTAACTAAGAACATTGCCTGGTGAAATACAGCGTTACGCTTGCCTGAGCGTGGCGTAAATGCCCGGATCGGTCTGACGAGCGGCCAGGCGTGCGATGCAAACCCAGGAAAATTGAGGCCTTCAGAGGATTTTCTCGTGCCACCGGGCCGGGGGCCGAACGCGGTGCTTAAAACCGGGTAGAATGTCGCCCACGCAATGAGGGTATTGGACATGGCTTTAGTCGGGCGTTACAACAGTTTGCAAGTGGTTAAACACACTAACTTCGGTTTATATCTGGACGGTGGCGCGGATGGCGAAATCCTTCTGCCTAATCGTTATATTCCAAAAGATATTCCTAGCGAAGATGAAGACTGGCTCAACGTTTTTATTTATCTGGACAGCGATGACAAACTCATCGCAACTACTGAAAAGCCGAAAGTTCAAGTCGGTGAATTCGCCAGTTTGAAAGTTGCTGAAGTCAACAGCATCGGCGTATTCCTGGACTGGGGTTTGCCGAAAGACCTGTTGCTGCCGTTCTCCGAAGAGAAGCGTCAGATGACGGCGGGTGAGTATGTGGTGGTGCATGTCTACCTCGACAAGCACACCCGTCGCATCACCGCGACCGCGCGCCTGGACCGCTACCTGGACAAGACCCCGGCCAACTACACCGCGGGCCAGGAAGTGGACCTGCTGGTGGCCGAAGCCACGGACATGGGCTTCAAGGCCATCATCAACAACAAGCATTGGGGTCTGATCCACAAGAACGAAATCTTCAAGTTCATGCGCGCCGGTAAAGAAGAAAAGGGATTCATCAAGGAAGTTCGCGCCGACGGCAAGATCAGCCTGAGCCTGCAACCGGTCGGTCAGGAAGCGGCCACCAGCCTGAACTCGAAGATTCTCGCCAGGTTGCGCGAAAACAACGGCACCCTGGCGGTCAGCGACAAGAGCGATCCGGCGTTGATCAGCAGCCTGTTCGGTGTCAGCAAAGGCAACTTCAAGAAGGCCATCGGTACATTGTACAAGAATGGCCAGATTGTCATTCATGCCGACCGTATCGAACTCAGTTGATTGCCTGACAATACAGAGGGCCAGGATGGCGCCACCAGAGAAGTAAAGGTCTCTGACAGGCGGCATTTTCTGGCCATCTGGTTAATAATCGACAGCATCCTTTTTCGCCCCGGTCTTTCTGTTCAACCAGTAGGCCGGGGCTTTGTTTTGACTGTCGAGTCTCTGCCATGAATTGTGTAATCGAGGTGTTCCGGTGAGCGCCACCCGGCGCAGCACCGACGGGTTTGCCCTGCAAGTGATGGTCGGGTTGTGCCTGGTCTGGGGCGTCCAGCAGGTGATGATCAAGTGGGCGGCGGCCGATATCGCGCCGGTGATGCAGGCGGCTGGACGTTCCGGCATGTCGGCTTTGCTGGTCGGGCTGCTGATCTGCTGGAAGGGTGGCTGGAACCAGGTGGGTTCGACGTGGCGGGGCGGCTTGTTGGCCGGTGCCTTGTTCGGCCTGGAGTTCTTTTTCATTTCCGAAGGCCTGCAACTCACCACGGCGGCGCACATGTCGGTGTTCCTCTACACCGCGCCGATCTTCACCGCATTGGGTGTGCACTGGTTGCTGCCGAGTGAGCGTTTGCGGCCGTTGCAATGGCTGGGGATTGTCCTGGCCTTCATCGGGATTGCCATCGCGTTTGCCGGGGGCGTGTCCTGGGACAATCTGGATTACCGCATGTTGATGGGCGATGCCTTGGGTGTGCTGGCGGGTGCCGCCTGGGGCGCGACCACCGTAGTGGTACGCGCCTCGCGCCTGTCGGAAGCGCCGGTGACTCTGACGCTGTTCTATCAGTTGATTGTCGGTTTCTTCGGTCTGTTGTTGATCGCGCTGCTCAGCGGCCAGATCACTCATGTCAGCCTGACCACCGTGGCGGTTGCCAGTGTGCTGTTTCAGGGCATCGTCGTGTCGTTCTTCAGTTACCTGGTCTGGTTCTGGCTGCTACGCCGTTACCTGGCGGCGAACCTCGCGGTGTTTTCGTTCATGACGCCGTTGTTCGGCGTCACGTTCGGTGTGGTGCTGCTGGGCGAGGAACTGAGCCTGAACTTCATCATCGGTGCAGTACTGGTATTGGCGGGCATCACTTTTGTCAGCGCTGAGCAGTGGTTGCGCCGTCGTTTGCGCAAAGCCCTCGGGCAGCACTGAGCGGCGCGAGCAACAGGCCGCCGGCGATCAGCAGGCCGCAGCCGGCGACCACCAGTGCCGGCTGCAAACCACCACTGAAATGACTGCTCAGCGCCGCCAGCAATGGCCCGCTGAGCTGGCCCACGGCAAAGCACGCTGTCAGCAGGCCGGCATTGCGCTGGGTGGCGTGGGGCGCCAGTTCCCGGGAGCGTTGCATCACCAGCTGCATGCAGGCCAGGAACGGCGTGCCGCACAGGATCACGCCCAATGCCAGACCTGGCCCGTTGCCCAGCAGGCAGGCGAACACGCCAGCGGCTTGCAGCCATAATGTCGCCATCAGCCAGTGACGCGTGGCGCCGGTTTTTTGCCGTCGCAGACTCACCAGCACTACACCGGTTGCCGCCGCCAGGCCAAAGCACGGCCAGAACAGATCGGCCTGCCATTGGCCATGGAATTGCGCGTTGGCCATTTGCGACAAAAAGGTCGCCGGAATGATGTAGCCCAATCCGTACAAGGCATAGATCAAGCCCAGGCGACCGATGCCTCGGGTGTGCGACGCGTTGGCGCTGGGTGCTGCGGTCGCGTTCGCGTCCGGTTGTGGCAGGAACGGCACAATCCCCAGCAACATCGCCAGCGCTACGGCGGCGTATACCAGCCACAAGGTAGCGGATGTCTGGCCCAGCAGATTCGAGCCCAGTGCCAACAAACCGGTCAGAAAAATCCCTAAACCCGGTCCGGCGAAGACCAGGGCACCGAGCCTTGGACGCCCGGCCGCTGCCGCGAGCGGCTGGCTCAGGGCGGTGATCATCACCAGCACCCAGGCGCTGGCCACGCCGGTGCCGAAGCGCAGCAGCAGGTGCGACCAGAAACCATTGGCCCAGAACGAAGCCAGGGTCAGCAGTACGCAGAGCCACAATCCGCCGAGCAAACGCCGGCGCACTTGCGCGGGACGCCGGGAAAACATGGCGTCTACCGCGCCAATGAAATAACCGAGGTAGTTGGCGGCGGCAATCAGCCCGGCGGCGGTCAGGTCGATCTGACCTTCGCTGAGCAGGTGCGGCAGTTGCGGTGTCAGGGCAAACCGGCCGATGCCCATGGCCATCATCAGGGCAACGAAACTGGCGGATAAGCGAATCAGGGGAGACATGGTCTGGATTCCGTTTAGTGGATCAATGACCGTCAGGCTAGGACTGATTGACTTTCTTTAAAAATGAATAATAGTGAGTAACTTGTTCTTTTTTGGAGAATGTCGTGGAATTCAGCCAATTGCGCATCTTCCAGGCGGTGGCGGAGGAAGGGTCCATAACCCGGGCCGCCGAACGGCTGCATCGAGTGCCGTCGAACCTGTCGACCCGGCTCAAGCAGCTGGAAGAGCAACTGGGTGTCGAACTGTTCCTGCGTGAGCGTCAGCGCTTGCAGTTGTCGCCTGCGGGAAAAGTCCTGCTGGACTACACCGCCAGGCTGTTTGCCTTGCGCGACGAAGCCAGCGCAGCCGTGCAGGGCGGGCAACCGGCGGGCGACTTCGTGCTCGGCACCATGTACAGCACGGCTGCTATTCACCTTCCGGGGCTATTGGCGCGCTACCACCGCCTGTATCCGGCCGTGAACCTGCAAGTACAGTCCGGACCCAGTGGTGAATTGCTCGAAGGCCTGCTCACCGGCCGACTCGATGCGGCGCTGGTGGATGGCCCCATGGAACTGGCCGGGCTCGACGGAGTGCCCTTGTGCGACGAGCGCCTGGTGCTGATCAGCGAGGCCGATCATCCGCCCGTGCGCAGCGCGCTGGATGTGGAAGGTCGCGCGGTGTTTACCTTTCGCCAGGGCTGCTCCTACCGCATGCGCCTGGAGGCCTGGTTCGCCCATGACCATGCGGCGATGGGCCGGGCGATGGAGATCGAGTCCTATCCGGGCATGCTGGCGTGTGTGATTGCCGGTTCCGGTGTGGCGCTGATGTCGGAGTCGATGCTCGCCAGCCTGCCGGGCCGTGAGAGTGTGGCCGTGCATCCGTTGGCCGAACCGTTCGCCAGTGCTACCACCTGGCTGATGTGGCGCAAGGGCATGGTCGGGGCCAACCTGAATGCCTGGATCGAGCAACAACAGGTGGTTTTTCCGCCGGCACCGGTGCAGGCGCAGGAAATTGCCTGAACACAGGCTGATTGTGATGGATTCAGTAACAGATCATTGCGACTTTGCGCGAGCATTGCGTAGGACTTCGGACTATTATCTGTGCGAAGGGGCTACAGAATTTCGGCCGCTCGGCACTACCCTGAAGGGGGCACCATGAAAGAGAAAATTCAAAACTGGCTGCATGACCTGGGCGTGGCTCTCGGTTTGATCGAACCGCCGCTGCAACCCGTGCCTGTTCGTACAGACGACGAACAGCGCCGACGCCAGCAGCGTCGCCGGTAACGGCTCCGGATCGCTAGTGAGGGTGGGCTTGTTGTGGTGAGGGGGCTTGTCGGAACGCCGCACCGCCCCGTTCGGCTGCGAAGCAGTCGTAAATCGCCTGATGTGGTCCGCCAGATGTAACCGGGTTGAAGGGTCTTGGGGCTGCTCCGCAGCCCAACGGGGGCAAGCCCCCTCGCCACAGAACAGCATGCTTGCCATTCACCGCCTCAATACCGCCCAATCTCCAGTAAAAACCGACTCAAGTCATTCGCCGTCGTAGCGGTCTTGAGTATCCGGTCTTCCTCAACGGAAAACGCCGTTACACCCAGCTCATCTTCCAGATGGAAGATCAGCTCTGCGATATCTTCTTTATCCAGTCCCAACTGCGCCAGGCTGGTGTTGTCGTCGAAGTCATCCCGACCTTCCAGCAGGCGACTGATAAAGCGATGCACGACAGCACGAACGGCAGCTTCTTTCATGAACGTTCTTCTAGGAGGTAGTTGTAATTCTTCCTGCCGATGCAGTTCCTGCCGTTGAGTACAGCAGGCTTTAGCCGTGTGAACGCTGCCATTCGTCAATCATGCTGCGCAAATGCTCTCCGGAAAAACTGCCGAAATGCCCGCCATGCACCGTGCGGATCGACAACGCGTGCAGGCGTTGCAGGCTACGGGCATAGTCATCGAGGTTGGAGTGGTAGGCGTCTTCGATCAGCGGTCCGTCGTAGATGATGTCGCCGCTGAACAGGGTCTCGGTGGCGGCTTCGTACAGGCAGATACCACCCGGCGAGTGTCCCGGTGTGTGCACGACCTGCAACACCCGATTACCCAGGTCCAGCACATCTCCATCTTCGACAAACCCCGTGGCCGGCGCGGCCTTGACCCGGTATTCGGCGTAGCACAGCGGACAATCAGGGTGCGCCTCGAACATGTCGTCGCCGACAAAGGCTTTGCTCAGGTCGTTGTCGCCATCCGGTGCGGCGAGAATGTCCGCCTCGGCCGGATGCACCAGCCGTTCAGCGAATTCGTGATGACCGGCGATGTGATCGAAATGGCAGTGGCTGGCCACGGCCACCAGCGGCCGCTCGGTGATCCACGGCAGTTGCTCGCGCAGACTGACCAGGCCCGAGCCGCTGTCCAGCAGCAGGTCTTTGTCACGACCCTGGATGTGCCAGAGATTGCAGCGGTAGAAAGGCCGGATGTACGGCTCGTGAATCAGGCGGATGCCGTCACTGAGCGGTTTCACCTCGAACCATTGGTCGCGACTGACGATTTTCATAGCCCGTTTCCTTCAGACGAAAAAAAACGAGTGTGGCAACCGACGCCACACTCGTCGAAGAAAAAGTTAATCCGTTCTTTTCAGTTTAGGCAGCGCTGGCCACAGTCACCGGGCGAGGGGACAGCAGGCTGACCAGCACGAAGCTCACCAGGCCAACGCCGAGGCTGTAGTAGATCGGGGTGTTGGCGTCCAGACCGTCCTTGAACATGAACAGCAGCGCGGTGGCGAAGCCCATGCCCATGCTGGCGATGGCGCCGGCGGTGGTGGCGCGTTTCCAGAAGATGGCGCCCATCAGCGGGATCAGCATGCCGCCCACCAACAGGTTGTAGGCCAGGGTCAGGGCGCTGATCACGTCGTTCACGACCAGGGCAATGGCCAGAACCACACAGCCGGTCAACAGGGTGAACAGGCGGTTGATCGCCAGGCTCGACTGTTTACCGCCACGCAGTTTCGGCAGCAAGTCTTCGGTCAGGGTGGTGGCAGCGGCCAGCAGGCCAGCGCTGGCGGTGGACATCATGGCGGCCAGTGCGGCAGCGATGACCAGGCCACGGATACCGTCCGGCAGGGACAGTTTCACGATGGCGGCGAAGGCGTTGTTGACGTTGTCCAGATCCGGGATCAGTACGTGTGCAGCCATGCCGATCAGGGCACAGGCCAGACCGTAGAGGATGCAGTAGATACCGGCAGCGGTACCGGCAACCTGAGCCACTTTGGCGGTCTTGACGGTGAACACCCGTTGCCAGATGTCCTGACCGATCAGGATGCCGAAGAAGTAGATCATGAAGTAGGTGATGATGGTGTCCCAACCGATGGTGGTGAAGCTGAAGCTTGCCGCCGGCAGTTTCATCACCAGCTCATCCCAGCCACCAACGCGGTACAGGCAGATTGGCAACAGGATGAACATCAGGCCTACGGTCTTGATCACGAACTGGACGATGTCGGTCAGGGTCAGCGACCACATGCCGCCAATGGCCGAGTAGATCACCACGACGCCGCCGCCGAGCAGTACCGAGATCCAGAACGGCAGGCCGAACAGCACTTGCAGAACGGTGCCGATTGCCAGGATCGAGGTCACGCCGATCATCAGCGCGTACGCCAGCATGATCACTGCGCTCGCGGAGCGGGCCATCGGGTTATAGCGTTTTTCCAGTACCTGGGTAACGGTGTAGATCTTCAGTTTCAACAGCGGCTTGGCGAGGAACAGGTTCAGCGCCACGATCCCGCAACCCAGTGCGGCGCAGAGCCAGAAACCGGAGATGCCATGCACGTAGCCCAGACGCACGGTGCCCACGGTGGACGCGCCGCCCAGAACCGTGGCAGCCATGGTGCCCATGTACAGGCTTGGGCCGAGGTTACGACCGGCGACCAAAAAGTCTTCGTTGGTCTTGGCCTTGCGCATGCCGTAGTAGCCGAGTATCAGCATCGCGGCGGCGTAGATGAGTACGACGAATAAATCCAAAGCCATGACGGCGTGTCTCCGATTGTCTTTTTTATGGTGAAACAAAGGCATTTCTGTGGGAGCGAGCCTGCTCGCGATTCAGGCGCTGCGGTCTGTCATAGGCACCGCGTTATCGTTCATCGCGAGCAGGCTCGCTCCCACAGGTCTTGTGCTACATCAGGCGACTTGTCGCATCGCCGGTTTAGCGAGCGAATCCGTGCTCTTGCTGCGTGAATCGTTCGGGCCGAACACTTCGCGCGGTTCCGGGAACAGGCTCAGCAGCGCCAGGTACACCAGCGAGGCCAGGCCCAGGGTCACCGGCAGGCTGATGTCGATACCACCGGCCATTTCGCCCAGTGGCCCGACAAACTGTCCCGGCAGGTTCACGAAGCACAGGCCGACGGCCGCGCTCGGAATCCAGGCACCCAGGCCACGCCAGTTCCAGCCGTGGGTGAACCAGTAGCGGCCGCCTTTCTCGCCACGGGTGAACACTTGCAGGTCATCCGGGCAGTAGAAACCGCGACGCACCAGCAGGCCGATGATCATGATCACCATCCACGGGGTGGTGCAGGTGATGATCAGCACGGCGAAGGTCGACACGCTCTGTACCAGGTTGGCCGCGAAGCGCCCGATGAAGATGAAGGCAATCGACATCACACCGATCAGCAGCGTGGCCTTGACCCGCGACAGCACCCGTGGGAACACGCTGGACATGTCCAGCCCGGTGCCATAGAGGGAGGTGGTGCCGGTGGACATGCCACCAATCACTGCGATCAGGCACACCGGCAGGAAGAACCAGCTCGGCGAGACTGCCAGCAGGCCGCCGACATAGTTGTTGGCCGCGATGTAGTCCGGTGCCTTGATCGCTACGATGGTCGCGGTGGCCAGGCCGAACAGGAACGGGATGAAGGTCGCGATCTGCGAAATCACCACCGCCGCCATGATSCGGCGCTTGGAGGTGTCACGCGGGATGTAGCGCGACCAGTCGCCGAGGAACGCACCGAAGGAAATCGGGTTGCTCATGGCCACCAGCGCCGCGCCGATGAAAGCCGCCCAGAAACCCGGTTGCCCCATGTTCACGGTGCCGGCGTAGTTCGCATCGAAAGGACCGGCGAAGGCGAAGATGCCCAGCAGGAACAGCAGACTGGCACTCCACACCGCGATCTTGTTGACCCACAGCAGGAAGCGGAAGCCGTAGATGCACACGGTCAGTACCAGAATCGCGAACAGACCGTAGGCCAGGCCCAGGGTCAGGTCGGTTTCCGGCAGGCCGATCAGGCGTTTGGCGCCACCGATCAGCGCATCACCCGAACTCCATACCGAGAGCGAGAAAAAGGCGATGGCGGTCAACAGCGACAGGAACGAACCGACGATCCGCCCGTGCACGCCGAAGTGCGCACCGGAAGACACGGCATTGTTGGTGCCGTTGATCGGGCCGAACAGGCCCATTGGCGCGAGAATCAGCGAACCCAGCAATACGCCCAGCACAATCGCCCAGACGCCTGCCTGGAAAGACAGGCCGAACAGTACCGGGAAACTGCCGAGGACGGCGGTAGCAAAGGTGTTGGAACCACCGAAGATCATCCGGAACAAGTCCGTCGGGCCTGCAGTGCGTTCGTTGTCCGGGATCTGTTCGACCCCGTAGGTTTCAATTTGCGTAAGGCTTTGGTCTTTGTTGTTGTTATTCATGATCAGCTCCGATCATAAAGGCGCGCTCATCGTGCGTGAGCGTCACCTGTGTTGGCTAAGGGGGTGGCAGCCCTTCCGGCATCGCGGACAAATGTTCGTGGCAGGCCAGCCATAGGCCTTGTTGTTCTTGGCCAGACGCTTGTTTCTTGAAAACAATCGTCTCGCGCTCCTGGCTAAAGTGCTGCTCCCCTTGCATGCGCAGCTCGGTGGCTACGTCATGGATGAAAATCGCCACATCACCCTGCAGGCTGACGAAAGCGTTGCTTGAGGTGCACGAGAGCACCTCGAAGCCATCCTCTGAGCGCCAGCTGTCCCACATCGCCTGGTAGGCGTCGCGCGACAGCAGGGGCTGTTCGAGGGTATAGAAGACGAAGCTGGCATCGGCGCTGAACGCGCCGAAGTAGGCTTCGCGATCGTTACGGGCAAAAGCGGACACCAGATCGGCGGCGGCTTTCAAAACCTGATCGCGTTCGTTCATGAACCATCCTCAGCGGTGGACTACGCCAGGCAGTACGCAGAGCATTTCGTACAGCAGGTTGGCGGCCAGCAGCGAGGTGTTGCCGGTGGTGTCGTATGCGGGCGAGACTTCTACCAGATCGCAACCGACCAGGTCGAGGCCCTGGCAACCGCGAACGATCTCGATCGCCTGAATGGTCGTCAGGCCACCGATTTCCGGGGTGCCGGTACCCGGTGCCCAGGCCGGGTCGATGCCGTCGATGTCGAAACTCAGGTAGACCGGACCGTTGCCGACTTTCTCGCGGACTTCAGCCATCAGAGGCTCCAGCGATTTGTGCCAGCACTCTTCGGCCTGAACCACACGGAAGCCCTGGTTGCGGCTCCAGTTGAAGTCGTCAGCGGTGTAGCCCTGGGCGCGCAGGCCAATCTGCACAACGCGGTCCGGGTCCAGCAGGCCTTCTTCGACAGCACGACGGAAGGTGGTGCCGTGGGCGATTTTCTCGCCGAACATGTGATCGTTCACRTCMGCGTGAGCGTCGATGTGMACCAGRCCGACCTTGCCGTGCTTTTTGTGGATGGCACGCAGGATCGGCAGGGTGATGGTGTGGTCGCCGCCCAGGGTCAGCGGGATCACATCGTGTTCGAGGATATTGTCGTAGGACTCTTCGATGATCCGCACGGCATCCAGCAGGTTGAAGGTGTTGATCGCGATGTCGCCGATGTCGGCAACCGACAGCGAGTCGAACGGCGCAGCGCCGGTCGCCATGTTGTACGGGCGGATCATTACCGATTCAGCGCGGATTTCGCGAGGCCCGAAGCGGGTGCCAGGGCGCAGCGAGGTACCGATGTCCAGTGGCACGCCTACGAAGGCAGCGTCCAGACCGGCAGCGGTACTCAAGTGGGGGAGTCGCATCATGGTGGCGATGCCGCCGAAGCGCGGCATTTCGTTGCCGCCCAGTGGTTGGTGAAGAATCTTGTCCACGGGTAGGGCCTCATCGTCGTTGTTTTATTTATAGGGTTGCGCCGTTCACGGAAGGTACGGGCACCGTTGTGGGCCGATTCTGCGAAATGTAGTGGCCGGGAAGAATCGCTACGGGCAAATACTTAGTTCAGATTTTTCTAAACTAATGACGAGGACGGCGATAGACTTGTCGTATTCTCTGTAGCAGCTGCCGAGCACCGCGAGGCAGCGTTCGGCGGCGGAGCCGTCGTCAAAACCTGAACGCGAGGTTTTCCTGAAACAGCGCGTCGCCTGATTTCACGACGGCTTCGCCGCCGGACGCAGGCTTCGCCAGCTGCTACAGAGCGTTATCGTCCACCTGATTTTTGTGTTGCTGCTGGAGCCCCCATGGCCAACGCTTTACCCGACCTGAAACTATTGCGCATCTTCGTCAGCGTGGTGCGGCATCAGGGGTTTGCCAACGCCCAGCAGGAGCTCAACCTCTCGACGTCGGCCATCAGTACCTACATGAGTCAGCTCGAAGCAGCCCTCGGCCTGGTGCTCTGCCATCGCGGCCGTGGCGGATTCAGCCTGACCAGCAAGGGCGAACTGTTCCATCAGGAAACCCTGCGCCTGTTGGGTGAACTCGAAGGCTTCGAGCAATACGCCGCCGCGCTCAAGGGCGAGTTGCGCGGTACCTTGAACCTTGGAGTGATCGACTCCACCGTCAGCGACAAGGCCCTGCCGTTCGCCGAAGCCATCGGCGCCTACAGCCAGGAACACCCGGCCGTGCACTTGCACCTGTCGGTGATGAGCCCTTACGAATTGCAACTCGGTGTGCAGGACAACCGTCTCGACCTGGCCATCGGCGCGTTTTCCACGCGCATGAGCGGTCTGGTGTACATGCCGCTGTACCGTGAACAACACTGGTTGTATTGCAGCACGCGCCATCCGCTGTTCAACGAGCGGCGCATTCCCGAGCAAGTCATCACCCAGCAGCGCATGGTCGGCCGCGGCTACTGGAGCCAGGCTGAACTGGCGCGTCACGGCTTCAAGCACAGCGCCGCGACAGTAGAAAGTATGGAAGCCCAGTTGATACTGGTGCTGTCCGGCGCCTACATCGGCTATCTACCGGAGCACTACGCCCAGGCCTGGGCCGACAAGGGCGACTTGCGGGTGTTGCTGCCGGCAACCTTCGGTTATCAGGCGCCGTTCTCGATGATCGTGCGTCGGGGCCGTAGCCGCGAGCCGCTGATCCAGACGTTCCGCGACTTGCTTAAAGCCCAACTGAATCAGGCCTGAGAATATGTCCAGAATCCAGTGCCCGCGCTGCCTGCGCCCGCAAACCCACTGCCTGTGCCCGTTGATCCCGAACCTCGACAGCCGCACCCGGGTGTTGCTGTTGCAGCATCCGAGCGAAGTGAACCATGCGCTGAATACGGCGCGGTTGGCGGCGTTGGGCTTGAACAATGCCGAGTTGATCGTGGGAGAAGTATTTGAGAATTTGCCCACGCTTTTGAATCAGCCGGGATATCAGGCGCGGTTGTTGTTTCCGGGCGAAGAAGTGCAACCGATGAAAGCCTATAGCTCATCTGATGAACCGATGTTGTTAGTGGTCCCGGACGGCACCTGGCGCAAGGCGCGCAAGATGCTGCACCTCAATCCGCTGCTGGCGGCGTTGCCGAGGGTGACGCTGGCCGAAGGCGGTGTGTCCCGTTATCGGCTGCGCAAGGCACCGGGACCGGGGGCGCTGTCGACGGTGGAGGCGATTGTGCAGGCGCTTGAAACCCTTGAGGCACCGACGTCGTTTGCGCCGTTGTTAAAGCCGTTTGAAGCGTTGATCGAGGGGCAGATTGCGGCGATGGGGGAGGAGGTTTACCAGCGTAATCATGCCGACAGGTGATCGTTGTATGTGCCGGCCTCTTCGCGGGCAAGCCCGCTCCCACAGGTTTTGTCGTGTTCGCAGATTTTGTGTACAACACGGACACTGTGGGAGCGAGCTTGCTCGCGATGAGGCCAGATCAATCACCAGAAAATCTCAGCCAGAAACTACCGCTCCCGCATCGCCTCGGTCCGCGCTTTCAACACCGGTTTAAGCAAGTAATCCAGCACCGTTTTCTCCCCGGTAATGATGTCCACTGTCGCCACCATCCCCGGGATGATCAGCAGCGGTTTCACATCCCCGCCCAGATGGTTTTTGTCAGTGCGCACTTGAATCAGATAAAAGCTGTTGCCCTTGTCGTCGGTGATGGTGTCGGCGCCGATCAGTTCCAGCTTGGCGCTCAGGCCGCCGTAGATCGTGTAGTCGTAGGCACTGAACTTGACCATGGCTTTCTGACCCGGATGCAGGAACGCAACGTCCTGCGGGCGGACCTTGGCTTCGATCAGCAGGTTGTCTTCCAGCGGCACGATTTCCACCATGTCGTTGCCGGGCTGGACCACGCCGCCGATGGTATTGACCTTCAACACCTTGATGATGCCGTGTACCGGCGATACCACCGTGGTACGGGTCACACGGTCGTCGATGGCGATGCTCGATGCCGTGATTTTCGACAGGTCGGTGCGTTTCTCATTCAGCTCTTTGGCGGCTTCCGAGCGGAAGGTCTGTTCCGACTCATCAATCTTGCTTTTGATCTCGTTGATCGCCGATTCGGCCCGGGGAATGGCCAGGGTGGTGGCGTTCAGCGAGCCGCGAATCTCCACGGCGCTGCGTTTGAGCCGCAGGATTTCCACCGGTGACACGGCGCCGGTGCCCACCAGCGGGGTGGACATGTTCATCTCTTGTTGCAGCAGCGCCAGGCTGGAGCTGAACTGCCCCTGTTTCGAGCGGAACTCTGCCAACTCCTGGGTTTTTTGCCGAAGTTGCTCGGTCAGTGTGCGCTGCTCGCTCGCGAGTCGACGTTGCCGCTGCTCGTACAGCGAACGCTCGTCTTCGGCCACTTGCGGGGCTTTGGCGATCACTTCTTCTGATAGCTTGAACGGCCGGCCCTCAGCCTCGGCCGAAAGCCGTTCGACTTGCGCGGTCAAGGCATAGCGATCGGCTTCGCTTTCGCCCTTGTTCGACAGGTAGCGGGTGTCATCGAGGCGCAGCAAAGTGTCGCCCTTGTTCACCATTTGCCCTTCGCGCACAAAGATCTCGGTGACGATGCCGCCCTCGAGGTTCTGGATCACCTGGACTTTGCTCGAGGGAATCGCCTTGCCTTCGCCCATGGTGACTTCCTGCAACACGGCGAATTTGGCCCAGACCAGCGCGCTGATCAGCAGCGCGGCGGCCAGCCACACGGTGATCCGCGACCAGCGTGGTGAGTCCTGCAATGAGGCGCCGGCGGTTTCCGGCATGAATTCGACTTCGGCGCTTTTGCCGAAGCTGTTGAAGTAGCCTCGGGGCGCTGAATCTGGCGTTTGAGCAGACATGGGCGATACCCGTCAGTTAAGAGAAATAGTGCCGAACACAATCCTGTGGCGAGGGAGCTTGCTCCCGTCCGGCGGCGAAGCCGTCGCAAAAACTGCTGGCGCGATCCAGATGACACAACGAGGGGGCTGCTTCGCAACCCAGCGGGAGCAAGCTCCCTCGCCACAGGTTGTGTATTCGCATCTAGAGGGCCACTCCTAAACAGCCGCAGAGCCGACACGGCCCTTGCGCAGTGCATCGATGACTGCTTCTTTCGGCCCGTCGGCGACGATCCGTCCGTTGTCCAGCACCACCAGCCGGTCCACCAGGCTCAGCATCGAGGTGCGGTGAGTCACCAGCAGCACGGTTTTCCCCTGGACCCAGTCGTGGAGTTTTTTCCGCAGAACGTCTTCGCTGCTGTTGTCCATGGCGCTGGTAGGTTCGTCGAGCAGCAGAATCGGCGGGTCGAGCAACAATGCCCGGGCCAGCAAAACCGCCTGGCGCTGACCACCGGACAGCAACTGTCCGCGCTCGCCCACGGGCCGGTCGAAGCCGTGCGGGTGTTGCCGGGCCAGTTCGGTAACTCCGGTCATTTCCGCCACTTCGAGCATGCGTGAGTCGCTGATATAGCGCGCGCCGAGGGTCAGGTTGTCGCGCAGGCTGCCGGCCAGAAGCGGCAGGTCGTGGGCGACGTAGCCGATTTGATGGCGCAGGTCGGCGACGTCCAGTTGCCGCAGGTCCAGGCCATCGAGCAGCAATTGGCCTTCATCCGGTTCGTAGAACCCCATCACCAGCCGCGCCAGGGTGCTTTTGCCTGAGCCGCTGCGGCCGATGATGCCGACGCGCTCGCCGGGTTTCACACTGAAGCTGATATTGGCCAGGGCCGGAGAGCTCTGGCCGTTGTAGTGGAAGTTCACGCCGACAACATCCAGCGCGCCTTGCAGTTGGGTGCGCTCCAGCGGCCGTTGTCTGGCGTCGCGCTCCTGGGGCAGGCCCATCAGCGCGTCAGTGCTTTTCATGGTCAGTTGCGCTTGCTGGTAGCGGGTGATCAGGCCGGCGATCTGTCCCAGTGGCGCCAGCACCCGACTGCCCAGCATGTAGCTGGCCACCAGGGCACCGACGCTGAGGTTGCCGGCGATGATGCTGTAGACCCCGGCAACGATGGTCGCCATACCGGACAGTTGCTGGATGAAGAGCGTGCCGTTGGTGGCCAGGGCCGAGAGGTTGCGCGCGTGGCTGTCGAGGCGGGTGAGGGTACCGTGGGTGCTTTCCCATTTGTGCTGGCGTTCGCTTTCGGCGCTGCAGGCCTTGAGGGTTTCCAGGCCGCTGAGGGTTTCGATCAACAGTGCCTGGCGTTCGGCGCCGAGGCTGAGGCTCTTTTGCACGGTGTCGCGCAGGCGTACCTGGATCACCATGGCAAAGATGATCGTGATGGGAAACGCCAGAATGGGGATTACCACCAGCCAGCCACCGAGCAGGCCGATCACCAGTAGCATCAACAGGCAGAAGGGCAGATCGATCAGGCTGGTGAGGGTCACGGCGGTGAGGAATTCCCGCAGGCCCTGGAAGTCATGAATGCTTTGGGCAAAACCACCAATGGTCGCCGGCCGCGCTTTCATCGCCATGCCGGTGATGCGCTCGAACAGGGTGGCCGACAGGATCACGTCGGTTTTCTTGCCGGCGGTATCCAGCAAGTGCGCGCGCACGATCCGCAGCACCAGTTCGAAAGCGGTGCCGATCAGCAGACCGATCGCCAGCACCCACAAAGTCGAAGTGGCCTGGTTCGGCACCACSCGGTCGTAGGTCTGCATYACGAACAGCGGCACCATCAGACCCAGCAGGTTGATCAGGAAACTCGCCAGAATTGCATCGCTGTACAGCCATTTCGACAGCTTCAGCGTATCGCGAAACCAGGCGTGGACCCGAGGCACCAGCGGCGAGCGCAAGTCTTCGAGTTCGTGGCGTGGCCGGGCAAACAACGCCTGGCCACTGTAGTGTTCGGCCAGCTCTTCAGGGCTGAGCCATTGCTCGCCGCCGTCGGCTTCGCTGGGCAGGATCAGCACCTTGCCGTCCTCGCCATAACGGCGCAGGACAGCCGTGCGGCCGTTGTTCAGTAACAACAGCACGGGCAGGTTGAGCGGGGAAATGTCCTTGAGGTCACGGCGCAGCAAGCGCGCCTGCAAACCGGCCCGGGCCGCTGCACGGGGCAGCAGGTCCAGGCTCAGGCGTTGGTGTGCCATGGGGAGCCCGGCACTGAGGCTGGCGCGACTGACTGTCGCGCCGTGGAGTTTGCAGAGGATCAACAGACCGTCCAGAAGCGGGTCATCGAAGCTCAGGCGCGGATCGACACCGGTGTTGCCGGGTTCCATGCTGGTCATTGAACCCTCCCATGCACTACTTCATTTCAGGCAGACGAGCTTCGTTTTTCACTTCGGTCTGGGCGATCGCGTCGGCGGGCAGTACGACCCGTTGTTTGCTCAACAACTGGCCCATGTTCGCCAGGACGCGGTACATCGAAAACTCTTCGGTGTAGCGCACTTCGGTGTAGCGACGGTTGGCGTTGTAGAGTTCGTTTTCACTGTCCAGCAGGTCAAGCAGGGTCCGTTGACCGAGGCCGAACTGATCCTGATAGGCAATGCGTACGCGCTTGCTGGTGTCGGCGTATTCACGGGCGGTCGGGGTTTGTTTCTTGGCATTGACCATGGCGTTCCAGGCCAGGTGAATGTTTTCGTTGAGCTGGCGCAGGGCATTGTTACGGATGTCCATGGCCTGGTTGATCTTGTGCGAGTCAGAGGCCAGGCGCGCCTTGTCGCTGCCGCCGCGGAACAGGTTGTAGTTCATGATCACGCCGACCCGCCATTCGTTGTCATGGCCTTCGTCACCCTGCACGTTGTTGTTCGCGCCCACTGCCGCCTCGGCGTCGAAGCGTGGGTAGAACGGCGACTTGGCGACTTCGTACTGGCTTTCAGCCGATTGCACGTCGGCCTGGGCGGATTTCAGGTAAGGGTTGTTTTCCACCATGCTCTGCTGGGCTTCGGGCAGCGAGGTGGGGACTTCGCCGCGAATCGACGGCGGGGTTTCCAGTTCATCGGGCATGCGCCCCACAACGGCGTAGAAGTTCGACTCGGCATCGGCCAGATCAACTTCGGCGGTGTCGAGGTTGTTTTCTGCCAGTGCCCGGCGAGCCGAGGACTGGTCGGCATCGGCGTTGCTGCCCACACCGCGCTGGGTGCGCAGGCCGATCTGGTCGTTGACCCGCAAGTGCGCTTGCAGGTTGTTCTTGGCCAGTGTCACCAGTTCGCGGCGCTTGAGCACTTCGAGGTAGACCTCGGTGGTGCGCAGGGCCAAGTCCTGAGCCGTACCCTGGGCGTAATAGGCTCGCGAGTTGACCACACCCTGGGTGCGCTGGACTTCATTGGCGGTGTTGAACCCGTCGAAGAGCATTTGCCGCAGGCGCAATTCCGACTGGGTGTAGTTCAAGGTTTCAGTGTTGTGCCCGCTGGGGGTGAGCGCCCGGGTATTGGTGTTATCGCTGTACGCGCGCCCGTAGGCGGCGTTCAGATCAACCGATGGATAATAGCCCCCTTTGGCGACCTTCACGTCCTCATCAGCCGACAGACGGCTGTCCACCCGCGATGCCAGCTCCGGGTGGGTCGCGATGGTGCTCTGGATTGCTTCGGTCAGCGTCATGGCATGAGCCTGGGACGAGCAGGCCATGGCTAAAAGAACCGCGCTGCAGAGGGGGGTTAATAGGCGCATTTACATCTCCCTGATTCCTGATGGTGCTTATCAGTCGCCAATTATTTGACGACTTTTATAGGTAAAGTTGTTTCACCTCTTTAACAAAAGAGCTAAGAACATTCTGGAGCGTAGCTAAGAAATTTTTTTCATAGCGTGTATGCCAAAAAAAACTTATGAGCTCTGCAAAATCCAGCACATTGTTCAATTCGAAAGCCCTTGTTTTATGGGCTCTAGGGCGCTCATCGGGGTTTGAGGAAAGTTCCAATCCACTTATCGACATAGAGCGGAGAAGTGCTGGAGGGGAGGGATGCGAACGATCTGGAGGCGACGGTTTTTTGTCACTTTACTGATTCGAGATCGTTACGCATTGCTCACAGGCAACGTTGTTGCGCACGGGGATCCGATGCCATTGATTGCAGAGGGTTTTTCCCCAAACCGTAAACAGCGCCGTGAGCGACTGGCTGGGCGAGATTGTTGCCGGGGCTGCGGCTTACTCAAGTAAACCGGCACCCGGAACACGATCCGCCAGACAACCCGCTTGAGCCATGCGCACGTTCTTCGCTCAAACAAGGTGCCGACAGCGGTTGGCAGCGGAGGAAGTGCACCATGGCAACGCTCATCGGTATCGTCAGTAAGGTCATCGGCCAGGTGTTCGCGGTTGCGAGCGACGGTACCCGGCGTGCTTTGGTCGAGGGGGACCGGTTGTTCGCCGGCGACCAACTGAACACCGGCGCTGAAGGGGCGGTGGCGGTGCATCTGCAAAATGGCCAGGAACTGACCCTCGGGCGCGGCAGCAGCATGCAGATGACTTCACAGCTGCTCGCCAATCAGATTCCCCATGTGGACTCGCCTGAAGCGGTGACGCCGAGCCAAGCGCAACTGACCGATGTCGAACAGCTGCAAAAAGCCATTGCGGCGGGCGACGACCCGACGCAGACCGCTGAAGCCACCGCTGCCGGGCCTGCCACGACTACCGGTGTGCCGGGCGGCGTTCAGGGCAGTGGCCATAGTTTCGTCCTGCTTGAAGAAGTGGGCGGGCGAGTCGACCCGATCATCGGCTTCCCCACTGCCGGTTTCAATGGCATTCCCGAACTTCCCGAAGAGCGCCTGAACGCTAATCCGGACAACACTGTAGCGGCCGATGCGCCTGTGGTGCCGCCAGTGACACCGGAGGTGCCGAACAATCCGGTCACCTTCAATGGCCTGTCGGAGCAGAATGGCGAGCGGACCGTCAATGAAGCCAACCTGGCCGATGGTTCGGCGAGGAACGAAGGCTTGCTGACACGAAGCGGCACCTTCACCATCAATGCGCCAGACGGGCTGACCAGCCTCAGCATCGGCGGGATCAACTTGATCAGCGGCGGCGTGGCGGCAGGTTTCCCGCAGTCGATCACCTCCCCGCTGGGCGGCACGCTGACCGTCACCAGTTACAACCCGGCCACGGGCGTCGTCAGTTACAGCTACACCCTCAACGGTGCCGAAACCCATGCAAGCGGCGAGGGTGCCAATAGTCTTGTCGAACACGTCACCGTGGTGGCCAGCGACAGCAATGGCGACAGCGCTACCGGTACGCTGGATATCAGCATCACCGACGACGTGCCCAAAGCAGTCGATGACAACAATGGCACTGCCTCGGAAACCCTGCTGACCCTCAACGGCAACGTGTTGAGCAACGACGTGCAAGGCGCTGACCGCGTACCGCTCGGGGAAAACAGCGGGCCSATCACCCCCGGTACCTTCACCGGCACTTACGGCACGTTGGTGCTCAATGCCAATGGCACCTACACCTACACCCTGAACACCAGCGATGCCGATTTCAAAGCGTTGCACGGCGGGGGCGACGGTACGGAAACCTTCACCTATACGCTGACGGACGCCGATGGCGACAGCAGCACCGCCAACCTGGTGCTGCAGATCCATAACAACGATGACCCGATCACGATTGGCGGTTTGAACGCTCAGGGTGGCGAGCTCACCGTCTTCGAGAAAAACCTCAGCGACGGCAGCGCACCGGATGCCACCGYGCTGACCCAGAGCGGCACCTTCACCGTCACCGCCCTCGACGGCGTGACGACACTCACCGTCGGCGGCATCGCCGTGGTCACGGCTGGCGTGGCTGCCGGCTTCCCGCAATCGATCACCACGCCGCTGGGCAGCACCTTGACCGTCACCGGATTCAATGCGGCCACGGGCGTCGTGAGTTACAGCTACACCCTCAACGACAACGAAGCGCACCCGACGGCCAACGACGCCAATAGCCTGCCCGAACAGTTCGCCGTGACCGTGGTCGACGACAACGGCAGCACYGMCACCGGCAGCCTYGAYGTGAACATCGTCGACGACCTGCCGCAAGGCGTGGACGACAGCAACACCAGTACCGCCTCGGAAACCCTGCTGACCCTCAACGGCAACGTGYTGAGCAACGACGTGCAAGGCGCYGACCGCGTACCACTCGGGGAAAACACCGGACCGATCACCCCCGGCACTTTCACCGGGACTTACGGCACCCTGGTGCTSAATGCCAAYGGCACCTACACCTACACCCTSAACACCAGCGATGCCGATTTCAAAGCCCTGCATGGCGGTGGCAATGGCAGCGAATCCTTCACCTACACCCTCACCGATTCGGACGGCGACAGCAGAACCGCSAACCTGGWGCTGCAGATCCACAACAACGATGACCCGATCACGATTGGCGGTTTGAACGCTCAGGGTGGCGAGCTCACCGTCTTCGAGAAAAACCTCAGCGACGGCAGCGCACCGGAYKCCACCGCGCTGACCCAGAGCGGCACCTTCACCGTCACCGCYCTCGACGGCGTGACGACACTCACCGTCGGCGGCATCGCCGTGGTCACGGCTGGCGTGGCTGCCGGCTTCCCGCAATCGATCACCACCCCGCTGGGCAGCACCCTGACCATTACCGGGTTCAATGCGGCCACGGGYGTCGTGAGTTACAGCTACACCCTCAACGACAACGAAGCGCACCCGACGGCCAACGACGCCAATAGCCTGCCCGAACAGTTCGCCGTGACCGTGGTCGACGACAACGGCACCACCGCGACCGGTTCACTGGACGTGAACATCGTCGACGACCTGCCGCAAGGCGTGGACGACAGCAATGGCACCGCCTCGGAAACCCTGCTGACCCTCAACGGCAACGTGCTGAGCAACGACGTGCAAGGCGCCGACCGGGTGACACTCGGGGAAAACACCGGACCGATCACCCCCGGCACTTTCACCGGGACTTACGGCACCCTGGTGCTGAATGCCAACGGCACTTACATCTACACCCTGAACACCAGCGATGCCGATTTCAAAGCCCTGCACGGCGGTGGCGACGGCATCGAGAAGTTCACCTACACGCTCACCGATTCGGACGGCGACAGCAGCACCGCCTACCTGGTGCTGCAGATCCACAACAACGACAATCCGGTGACCCTCAACGGTCTCAACGTGTATGGCGGTGAGCTGACCGTCTACGAAAAGAACCTCAGCGACGGCAGCGCACCGGACTCCACGGCGTTGACCCAGAGCGGCACCTTCACCGTGACCGCGCTGGATGGCGTAACGACCCTGACCGTGGGCGGCATCGCCGTGGTCACGGCTGGCGTGGCCGCCGGCTTCCCGCAATCGATCACCACGCCGCTGGGCAGCACCCTGACCGTCACCGGGTTCAACGCCGCCACCGGCGTCGTGAGTTACAGCTACACCCTCAACGACAACGAAGCCCACCCGACGGCCAACGACGCCAACAGCCTGCCCGAACAGTTCGCCGTGACCGTGGTCGACGACAACGGCAGCACTGCCACCGGTTCACTGGACGTGAACATCGTCGACGACCTGCCGTATGGCGTGGACGACAGCAATGGCACCGCCTCGGAAACCCAGCTGACCCTCAACGGCAACGTGCTGAGCAACGACGTGCAAGGTGCCGACCGCGTACCGCTCGGGGAAAACGCCGGACCGATTACCCCCGGCACCTTTACCGGGACTTACGGCACCCTGGTGCTGAATGCGAACGGTACTTACACCTACACGCTGAACACCAGCGATGCCGATTTCAAAGCCCTGCACGGCGGTGGCGACGGCATCGAGAAGTTCACCTACACGCTCACGGATTCGGACGGTGACACCAGCAGCGCCTACCTGGTGCTGCAGATCCACAACAACGACAATCCGGTGACCCTCARCGGCCTCAACGTGTATGGCGGTGAGCTGACCGTCTACGAAAAAAACCTCAGCGACGGCAGCAACCCCGACGCACCRGCCCTGACCCARAGCGGSACSTTCACCGTSACCGCGCTGGATGGCGTAACKACCCTGACCGTGGGCGGCATCGCCGTGGTCACCGCTGGCGTAGCCACCGGCTTCCCGCAATCGATCACCACGCCGCTGGGCAGCACCCTGACCGTCACCGGATTCAATGCGGCGACCGGGGTCGTCAGTTACAGCTACACCCTCAACGACAACGAAGCGCACCCGACGGCCAACGACGCCAATAGCCTGCCCGAGCAATTCGCCGTGACCGTGGTCGACGACAACGGCACCACCGCGACCGGTTCACTGGACGTGAACATCGTCGACGACCTGCCGTATGGCGTGGACGACAGCAATGGCACCGCCTCGGAAACCCAGCTGACCCTCAACGGCAACGTGCTGAGCAACGACGTGCAAGGTGCCGACCGGGTGACACTCGGGGAAAACGCCGGCCCCATTACCCCCGGCACCTTTACCGGCACTTACGGCACTTTGGTGCTCAACGCCAACGGCACCTACACCTACACCCTCAACACCAGCGATGCCGATTTCAAGGCGTTGCACGGCGGTGGCGACGGCATCGAGAAGTTCACCTACACCCTCACCGATTCGGACGGCGACAGCAGAACCGCCAATCTAGAGCTGCAGATCCACAACAACGATGACCCGATCACGATTGGCGGTTTGAACGCTCAGGGTGGCGAGCTCACCGTCTTCGAGAAAAACCTCAGCGACGGCAGCGCACCGGACTCCACGGCGTTGACCCAGAGCGGGACGTTCACCGTGACCGCGCTGGATGGCGTAACGACCCTGACCGTCGGCGGGATCGCCGTGGTCAGCGCTGGCGTGACCACCGGCTTCCCGCAATCGATCACCACCCCGCTGGGTAGCACCCTGACCATCACCGGGTTCAACGCCGCCACGGGCGTCGTGAGCTACAGCTACACCCTCAACGATAACGAAACCCACCCGACCGCCAACGGCGCCAACAGCCTGCCCGAACAGTTCGCCGTGACCGTGGTCGACGACAACGGCAGCACTGCCACCGGCAGCCTTGATGTGAACATCGTCGACGACCTGCCGTATGGCGTGGACGACAGCAACACCAGTACCGCYTCGGAAACCCTGCTGACCCTCAACGGCAACGTGCTGAGCAATGATGTGCAAGGCGCCGACCGGGTAGCGCTCGGTGAAAACAGCGGGCCGATCACCCCCGGCACTTTCACCGGGACTTATGGCACGTTGGTGCTGAACGCCAATGGCACCTACACCTATACCCTCAACACCAGCGATGCCGATTTCAAAGCCCTGCACGGCGGTGGCGACGGCATCGAGAAGTTCACCTACACCCTCACGGATTCGGACGGCGACAGCAGCAACGCCTACCTGGTGCTGCAGATCCACAACAACGACAATCCGGTGACCCTCAACGGCCTCAACGTGTATGGCGGTGAGCTGACCGTCTACGAAAAAAACCTCAGCGACGGCAGCGCACCGGACTCCACAGCGTTGACCCAGAGCGGCACCTTCACCGTCACCGCGCTGGATGGCGTAACGACCCTGACCGTGGGCGGGATCGCCGTGGTCAGCGCTGGCGTGACCACCGGCTTCCCGCAATCGATYACCACSCCGCTGGGTAGCACCCTGACCATCACCGGATTCAATGCGGCGACGGGCGTCGTGAGTTACAGCTACACCCTCAACGATAACGAAGCCCACCCGACCGCCAACGGCGCCAACAGCCTGCCCGAACAGTTCGCCGTGACCGTGGTCGACGACAACGGCAGCACTGMCACCGGCAGCCTTGATGTGAACATCGTCGACGACCTGCCGTATGGCGTGGACGACAGCAACACCAGTACCGCTTCGGAAACCCTGCTGACCCTCAACGGCAATGTGCTGAGCAATGATGTGCAAGGCGCCGACCGCGTGACACTCGGCGAAAACGCCGGCCCCATTACCCCCGGCACCTTTACCGGSACTTACGGCACYCTGGTGCTSAAYGCSAACGGYACYTACACCTACACCCTCAACACCAGCGATGCCGATTTCAAGGCGTTGCACGGCGGCGGCGACGGCATCGAGAAGTTCACCTACACCCTCACCGATTCGGACGGTGACAGCAGCAACGCCTACCTGGTGCTGCAGATCCACAACAACGATGACCCGATCACGATTGGCGGTTTGAACGTTCAGGGTGGCGAACTCACCGTCTTCGAGAAAAACCTCAGCGACGGCAGCAGCCCCAACGCGTCGGCCCTGACCCAGAGCGGCACCTTCACCGTGAATGCTCTCGATGGCCTGCAAACCCTGACCGTCGGCGGGATCGCCGTGGTCACGGCTGGCGTGACCACCGGCTTCCCGCAATCGATCACCACCCCGCTGGGTAGCACCCTGACCATCACCGGGTTCAACGCCGCCACGGGCGTCGTGAGCTACAGCTACACCCTCAACGATAACGAAGCCCATCCGACGGCCAACGGCGCCAACAGCCTGACCGAGAACTTCAACGTCGTAGCCACCGATACCGATGGCGACAGTGCGACCGGGCAGATCAATGTMAACATCGTCGATGACTTGCCGAGCGCCAAACCTGACTCGTCGTCGGTAGTGGAGGGGGGCACCGTCAACATCAGTGTGCTGGGCAACGACATCAGCGGTGCCGATGGTCCAGCGACGGTGGTCGGCGTGCGAGCCGGTAGCAATACCTCGACGTCGGCCATCGGCGGGTTGGGCAACCAGATCAATGGCACCTATGGCTACCTGACCCTCGATGCCAACGGCAACGCGGTGTATCACAGCAACCAGAACTCGGTCGGCGAGCCGGGGGCCACCGATACGTTTACCTATACCGTGCGTGATTCCGATGGCGATGAAAGCACCACCACCATCACCATCGATGTGGCCAACAGCAACATCAAGGCCAACCCCGATAGCGATGTGACGGTCTACGAAAAAGCCCTCGATCTGAGCAAGGACGGGCAGGACCTGGCCGCCGGTACGGTCACCGGCAGCGACCCGGGTAACACTGGCGAAACCGCGTCCGGCACCCTGGTCGGTTCGGTCACGGGTGCCAGCGGTGCGCTCACCTACACCCTGGTCGGCAGTGCCACCGGTACTTACGGGCAAATCCTGCTCAACCCCGACGGTAGCTACACCTACACCCTGACCTCGGCGCCGAAAACCTCGCCGAATGCCAACGACGGACCGAACAGCCTGAGTGAAAGCTTCACCTACAAAGCCACCGATGCGCTGGGCAACAGCAGCACCAGCACCATCGTGGTCAACATTGTCGATGACGTGCCCAAGGCGGTGGCAACGGATCGCTCGGTGGCGGCAGTGGAGATCGATTCCAACCTGCTGATCGTGCTCGACATCTCCGGCAGCATGGCCGACCCTTCCGGCGTGTCGGGCCTGTCGCGGCTGGAACTGGCCAAACAGGCCATCAGTGCCTTGCTGGATAAATACGACGACCTCGGCGATGTGAAAGTGCAACTCGTCACTTTCAGCAGCAGCGCCACCGACAGGACTTCGATGTGGGTCGATGTTGCGACCGCCAAGACACTGCTGGCCGGCCTCACTGCAAACGGCGGCACCAACTACGACGCGGCCGTGGCGACCATGCAGACCGCGTTCAATACCTCGGGCAAATTGGTCGGCGCGCAAAACGTCGGTTACTTCTTCTCCGACGGCAAGCCCACTGCCGGCCAGGAAATCGGCACTGCCGACGAGACCGCGCTGAAAGCCTTCCTCGATGCCAACAACATCAAGAACTACGCGATCGGCCTGGGCAGCGGCGTGAGCAACGCCAACCTCAATCCACTGGCCTATGACGGCAGCAGTCACACCGACACCAATTCGGTGGTGGTGACCGACCTCAACCAGCTCAACTCGGTGCTATCCGGTACTGTGATCGGCGCACCGGTGACCGGTTCGCTGCTGGGCGAGGGCGGTACCTTCGGCGCCGATGGCGGCTTCATCAAAACCATCACGGTGGACGGCACCACGTACACCTACGATCCGAGCGGCAACAGTAACCAGGGCTCGCTGAATTTCAGCGGCGGGCTCAACCACGGCACGTTCAACACCGTGGACAACACGTTGAGCATTGCCACCAACAACAGCGGTACCTTGCAGATCAATCTCGACACCGGTGAGTACGTCTACATTTCGCAGAAAACCACGTCGGTGTTGATCACCGAAAACATCGCATTCACCGCCAGCGATAACGACGGCGACCTGGCCAGTTCGACGCTGACCGTGAAAGTGATCCCCAACTCACCGCCAGTGGCCACCGATGACCACGTCATCACCAACGTGCTCTCGGGCACCGTCGTGGTGCCGGGCGAACTGTTGCTGGCCAATGACACCGACCCCAACGGCGATCAACTCTCGGCGACACCAACCTCGTTCAACACCGGCTGGATAGCGAAGGGCGCGGACTTCACCGGCACCGGTGCGATCAGCTTCGCCGGCACCAACAGCACCCCCGCCAACCAGAGTCTGGCAGACGTGCGCAATGCCTTTGCGGCCAACGCAGCGACCATGACGGCGCTGCTGGTGATCAGTGGCTATCTCGACAAAGCGAACAGCTCCGATGGCAACAATGAAGACCTCATCACGGTCAAGCTGAAACAGGGTGAGACGCTCAACCTGGATCACAACCTGGCAGCCGGGCACGTCACGATGGAGTATTCGCTCAATGGTGGGGCGTTCGTAAGCATCGCCGATGGCGGCACCATCACCGCAAGCGCGGATGGCACTTACCAGATCCACATGACCAACATCACGAACACCAGTGGCGGCAATACGAATGCGGCGGAAAACTATCAACTGACCATGACCGTCAACTACGCCGGGGCGCACGATGTCACCCCGGACTACCACGGCACCTACACCGCCAACGACAACCATGGCGGCAGCGACTCGGCCAGCCTGACCATCAGCTATCAGAATGGCCACACCCTCACCGGCACCAGCGGGGATGATGCCCTGGTGGCGGGCACGGGCAACAACATCATCAATGCCGGCGACGGCAACGATGTGCTCACCGCCGGCTCTGGCAACAACGAGCTGCATGGCGGTGCCGGTAATGATTTGCTCTTCAGCGGCCCGGGCAATGACATCCTCGATGGCGGCACGGGCATCGACACGGCCAGTTACGCCCACGCCACCGCCGGGGTGACGGTCGACCTCAGCCTGCTCGCTGCGCAGAACACCCTGGGGGCGGGCACGGACACCCTGACCGGTATCGAAAACCTCACCGGTTCGAACTTCAACGACACCCTGAGTGGTGACAACAACAGCAACGTGATCAACGGTGGCCTGGGCAACGACATCCTCAATGGCGGGGGCGGCGATGACTGGCTGATCGGTGGCCTGGGCAACAACACCCTCACCGGCGGGGCGGGAGCCGATACCTTCCAGTGGCTCAAGGGCAACAGTGGTCATGACCTGATCACCGACTTCACGCCCGGCACCGACAAGCTCGATCTGTCGCAACTGTTGCAAGGAGAAAACGGCACCACGGCTTCGCTGGATGACTACCTGCACTTCACCGTCACCGGCAGCGGGCCGTCGACGGTGACCAGCATCGACGTCAGCGCCATGGCCGGTGCCGCCCCGAACCAGACCATCGACTTGGCCGGCGTCAACCTGGCCAGCCATTACGGTGTAACGCCGGGGGCGGGTGGGGTGATCGCGGGCGGGCATGACACGGCGACCATCATCAACGGCATGCTCAACGATCATTCGTTGAAGGTGGATACGGTGTGAGCTGAAAGCCTGGACGAAAAAATCCGTCATTCCTGTGTAAGGGATGGCGGGTTTTAATGGCTTGGTATAAAGGAATGAAAAAACCGCGTTAAGCGGTTTTTTCATTCAATAGTTTCTAACCAGGGCTCTGCCTGGCCACTGGAGTCTTTAACGCTTCCGATGACTGCTTATACGTGCAGTACCCCGGTAGTAATCGTCCAGGGATTAGACTCTGAGTTGTCACCATAGTCTGCCACCGCGATGAATTGATAAGTGGTTTCGTATTCCAGGCGTGTAACCAATCTGGCCCATTTACCCGTATCGTCGGTCGGTTCCGGCCTCGGCTCGGTGACGCCATTGATCTTTAGCTTGATCTGCGCTGACAGGGCCGCATCACCCCTGACAATTACATAGTTGTATGGGGTGTTACCGCTGTCCTCGATCAGGCCGTCCGAATCGTACACACGGGTATTGTGCGGTTTGATGGTGGATTCCACGGTAAAGGTGCGGGGCGGTGCGGTGATTTCCCCATCGCCATAGTCCGCCTTGGCAGCGAGGCTGTAGGCGCCGTCTGTCACATCGAGCAGAATTTTCCAGGCACCATCGCCGGGATCAGCAGTTGCGACGGCATCTTTTATGGGGGCGCCGCCATTGAGTAGCTGAATGCTCTCACCGGGCATGGCATGCCCCTTGATGATCAACTGATTCTTGTCGGTGGTGCCAGCTTCAGGAACAGAAGGGCCGCCTTCGGATTCGAGGACATCATCCAGGCTCAGTTCCACATCCAATACGACGCGGAAGGTGAACGCGCTGGACTCTTTGCCATTGGCGGCCCTGATCTTGATGCTGAAGTTGCCAGCGGTAAGCCCGTCGAAGGGGAGTTTGAACAGCCCGTCACGATCGACAGTGGCTTTCTTGCCTGTGGAGGTGTCGCCGTTGAACGCTTCTACTTCCATACCGGGAGGTGCGTAGCCGGAGAACTCCAGCGAGTCGCCGTCGTAGGTATCGCCATCTTGAATCAGGCCATCCTTGCCAGTGACTTTGTCGATGATCGGCGTCTCGGTCGCCAAAACGAAAATGTACTGTAAGGAAGAACTTTGAGGCGGTTTTTTTTCCAAAGCGTCAAGGCTGTAGCGCTTGAGGCCCGGCAGTGTGAACTGTTTGGTCCAGCCTCCTGAACCATCGCTCGTCACGTCAGTGAATCTGATCTCGTCATCGCGAATCCAGAGCTCCGTAGTTGCGCCGGCCGTACCCTTGAAATTCAGGGTTCTGTCAAAAGTAACGCTGTTTTTGCCAACGAGATTACCGCTGCTGTCTCGGACTTCATCGAAGGTTACTTTCGCTATTGCTTCACTCTGTGTGTTTGGCGTGATTGCCGAGGTTTTCGGGGGTTTAGCGGTCATGATAACTCCGGGTATTGAAAAAGTTTGGGTGCCGGAGTGATTTAAAACCTCGTCAGATAGCCTGCCTACTGTCCTAAGTAACAGGTGCAAGTTGGTTTCAGGTCAATGGTCGAGGTTGCATTGGAGGCCTGGCAAGCTTGGTTTCGGCGGCCCGATCAACCGCCCCATCGCGCCAAAAACACCCAGCTCTCTGATGGCCACCAACTCCCCCGACGTTTCGACCATCTCGGCAATCAGCGGCAAATCAATGCTGTGGGTCGCGCGAAAGATCGCGTCGATGAACACCCGCTTGTCAGTCTGCTCGTCGATGTTGCGAATGTAGGCTCCATCGATTTTCAGGTACGCCAAGCCCAAATGGGTGAGGTTGCCGATCTGGCTGAAGCGGCCGCCAAAGTGTTGCAGGCCGATTCGATAGCCGGTGTTCAGCAGGCTGTGACTCAAACGCTGCAGTTCTTCGGGGGACGGCAACTGGCGCTCATCGATTTCCAGGGTCAGGAGCGGCGCCAGTTCCGGTAGGGAGTCGAGCAGGTCGAGGATTGTTCGCCATTGCACCGGGTCGCGCAGGGTGCTCCCGGACAGGCTCAGTGCCAAGGGCCTGCGGTTGGCCACCAGGTCGTCCAGCGTGGCCTCGAGCATCGTCAGGTCGAAGCGTGCCGACCAGCCGAGACGCTCGATCCACGGCAGGAAATGCCCGGCGGCAATCGCCTCGCCCTGTGGGTCGAGCAGGCGTGCGAGCACTTTGTGATGCAGCACCTGGCGGGTGTCGACGCATTGCACGACGGGCTGGAAGTACAGCTGCATTTTTCCCTCGGTCAAGGCATCGTCAATCCAGGTGCGCCAATCGTGCTGGGAGTGATTCGGCGCGGTGTCACGGTGGCCCAAATACACCCAGGGTCGTTCGGGATGCTGCCGGGACTCCGTCAGTGCCTGGTCAAGGCGCAGGAGTACGGTGCTGACCGGCTCACCGGGTCGGTAGGCGACCACGCCCAGATGGGCGACGGGCATGCAATCGCTGGCGCCGGTCAGGCGCAGGTTCTCCAGGCTGGCGCTGACATCGGCGGCCAGGCGCGCAGCGCTTTCGGCGTCCAGACCCGGTGTCAACAGGCTGAATTCGCCACCACGATTGCGCGCCGCCAGCCAGGTGCGACGTTCCGGCAGTTGAGTCAGGCGTTTGAGCAATTCGCCTACGGCACAGATCAGTGCGTCAGTCCGTTGGCCGCCCAGTCTCTGGTTGAGCCCGTTCAGGTCATTGATCCGCAACATCAACAAATGGCCATCGCGGCTCTGTTCGCACACCCGTAAATGGTCGGCCAGTTGCTCGTCGAGCAGGCGCCGGTTGGCCAGGCCGGTAAGGCTGTCCAGATAGGATTCGGCCCGCAGTTTTTCGCTGCGTGCAGCCTCTTCGACGAAGAGCGCCTTGAGTTTCTCGACCATCTGGTTCATCGCCAGCACCACCCGTTTCAATTCCGGTGTCCGTGGCAGTTTCAGCAGGCTGAGAAACTCGCGTTTACTGATGGCCTCAGCTTGTCGGACCATGCTGTCGAGTGGGCGAAATTGCCTGCGCAGCATCCATCCTCCAATCACGGCACTGAACAGCCCGCACAACAGCAACCAGATCAGACTGCCGAGGGTACTGTCCCAGAGCTTGGCCAGGGCGAATTGCGGATTGCTCAGCACTTCGACCCGTGCCAGTTGTTCCCAGCCACGCATGATCAAGGCGTCGCCACCTTCCGGGCGCAGGTCGACCAGGTTGACGAACCAGTCAGGCACACCGTCGATTTTCGTCGGAGCGCTGCGTTCCACCAGGGGTTGCTGATCCTTGAGCCTGATGACGCGAATGCTGCTGAAATAGCCGCTGTCGAAAATAGAACTGACCATCAGCTCCATCATTGCCAGGTCATCGACCTGTGCTGTCAGCGACAACCCCAGCGCGGTGGCCGCGTCCTGGGCGTGGGCGCGCAGCTGACTGAGCGTTTGCTCGCGGGAGCTTTCCAGGCTGGCATAAAAACTGCCGCTGAACGCCACCAGCAGGAACAGGCAGATGGCCAGGAACAACTGTTTACGCAGTGTCATATATCGCTCCTTGCCATGGCGGCTAACCGTCGCCGATGTCGAACCCTTCGGCCTGCATCTTTTTCAACACGTCCTGCCAGCGCGACAGTTTTTTCGAGTTACTGCTGCGCTTGCCACCGTTCTTGCCCGGCAGGTACAGGCCTTCGGCGTTGAAGGCGTACACCGGCAGCAAGTCTTTACGTTGGGACGCGGGGCGGATATCGCCGATCAGGTTGTCCAGCACCAGTGGGTCAGCCGTGGGGGTACTGTAGAACGTCAGCACCATGTGCGCCTGGTTCTGGCTCAGGGCCTTGACGTAGGTGATGCGCAGTTTTTCGCTGGGAATGCCGAGCCGGCGCAGGCTGAAATATTTCGCCAGGGCGTAGTCCTCGCAGTCGGCGGCACCCTTGATCAGGGCTTCGACCGGCGTGGCCCAGTAATCGGTCTGTTGCCAGATGCGCGTGTCGTCCTGGAAATTCAACTGCTGATTGAAGAAGCGGTTCACCGCGTTGAGCTGCTCGGGTTCGGGGGCGCCGCGTGCGCTCTGCAGCAATTGACTCCATGCCTCGATCCGGCCTCGCGCCGGTCCAAGGGGGCCGTAGCGATTTTCAACGGATTGCAGAATCAGCGCAAAATCCCAGTCGGCCCGGACCCCGTTGAATACGGTCAGTAGCAAACCGGCCAGCAGTAACCGGCCGCCGAGCCGAATCCGGAGCGCTGGCCATCCTGGACTACGCAGACTACGGGCCATGTCTGGCTGCTCGAGTGTAGGTGGGTGAAGTTTAGGTGGAGTTTTTGCCGGGGTAGGGCAGGTCGTCGGACGGGGCTCGCCACAAATAGCTAACGGTGACTTCAGGATTTGCGCAGGGTTTTCTGCTTGAGGATGTAGAAAGTCACGAGCACCGCACTGGTCAGCATGAACCCCCGTGCCCAAGGCAGCGGCACCAGATAACAGGAGAACAGGATGCTCGCCCACATCAGGCCGATGGCGTAGACCTTGCCCTTGAGCGGGATGCCGTTGCCATCGAGGTAATCACGGATCCATGGACCAAGCCGTGGATGCTCAACCAGCCATTGATAGAAACGCGGGGAGCTGCGGGCGAAGCAGGCGGCCGCCAGTAGCAGGAAGGGGGTGGTGGGCAATACCGGCAGGAAAATCCCGATCACCCCCAGCGCTACGCTCAGCCAGCCGATGGTCAGCAGCACGTAGCGCAACATCAGGGGGCGGTTGCCTATGGGGTTGTCCATAGGCAGAACCTTAGTGGTGACGGGGCTTGAGAATCGCCGGTTTTTCGTCTGGTGCGTTGCACAGCAGGTACAGCGCGGTCAGGGCTTCCGGGATCTGCACGATCATGTCGTCCATCAGGTTGGCATCGGCGGCAATGTCGGAGAACTCCGGTTGCTCGTCGAACAGGCCCGAACCGACCATGATCGGCAGCAGCATTTCGCTGACTTCGTCTTCGGCGGTTTCGAACCAGGCTTCTTCGCGCAGGAACACGCCTTCCATGAAACCGATGCACCAGCCGCGCAGTTCGGAATCGTCCGGGTCGTCGCCCAGATCGAGGTCGCACGGCAGCTCGAACTCTTCGTCGGAGGCCAGTTGGCGGGCGATGTGGGCCTTGAGGCCGATCAGCGTGGCTTCGATCTCTTCGCGCTGGGCTTCGCCGCTGTAATGCGGCTCTTCGGCGAAAAGAGCGTCGATCCATTCACGGTCGGGAACCACTTCGGAACAGATCGACAGCGCGGTGAGGTAGCCGTGGGCGGCCACGTAGTCCAGCGCCTCGTCATGCAGTTCATCAGCGTCGAGGAAGACTTGCAGGCGGGTTAGTTGCTCAGCGAAGGACATTAAAGGACTACCTTGGGGAATGTTCGATGCGGGAATTCTAGGCCTTCTTGAGCGCTTGGGCCAGCCGCACGGCAAATACCATTGAGTTAAGGGCGCAATCAATGTGGGAGCGAGCTTGCTCGCGATGGCGGTGGGGCAGGCAACATCCATGGTGGCTGTGATGGCCTCTTCGTCGGAACGCCGCCCGGACCAAGCTCGCTCCCACAGGTTTTATGTTCCACAGGTTTGCGGGTGTCTTATCAGCGGTGCCCTTTGCCGGACGGGGCTCGGGTATACTCGCGCGTTTTGTGATGCCCTGCTGGCGTCACGGCTGAAATGTGAAGCGTCATGCAATGCGCACTTACGATTTGTCGGTGCAACGTTGCGGGTTCTGAACCAGCCTTGCAGGGATGTTTCGGTGATTTTTGGAGTTCCTATGCTCGAACAGGCTCAACGCGTCCTCAAGGACATCTTCGGCTACGACAGTTTCCGTGGCCGTCAGGGTGCAATCATTGAGCGCGTGGCCAGCGGCGGCGATGCCCTGGTCCTGATGCCTACCGGTGGCGGCAAGTCCCTGTGCTTCCAGGTGCCGGCGCTGTTGCGCGAAGGCCTGGCAGTGGTGGTCTCGCCGCTGATCGCTCTGATGGACGACCAGGTCGCCACCCTTGAAGAGCTGGGCGTGGCCGCCGCCGCGTTGAACTCCACCCTCAGCGCCGAGCAACAGCGCGACCTCGCCGCCCGCATCCGCCGCGGTGAAGTGAAGATGCTCTATCTGGCGCCGGAACGTCTGGTCCAGCCGCGCATGCTGTCCTTCCTGCAGGGGCTGAACATCGCCCTGTTCGCCATCGACGAAGCGCACTGCGTTTCGCAATGGGGCCACGATTTCCGCCCGGAATACCTGCAACTGGGCCAGTTGGCGGAAATGTTCCCCGATGTGCCGCGCATCGCCCTGACCGCCACGGCCGACAAGCGCACCCGGGAAGAAATCGTCACCCGTCTGCACCTGCAAGACGCCGAGCGCTTCCTGTCGAGCTTCGACCGACCGAACATCTTTTATCGCATTGTGCCCAAGGAACAGCCGCGCAAGCAGTTGCTGGCGTTCCTCGCCGAACGCCGTAGCGATGCGGGCATCGTGTATTGCCTGTCGCGCAAGAAAGTCGAGGAAGTCGCTGCGTTTCTCAGCGAGCAAGGCTTCCCGGCGCTGCCGTACCACGCCGGTCTGCCCAACGATTTGCGGGCTTACCATCAGAAGCGCTTCCTCAACGAAGAAGGCCTGATCATGGTTGCCACCGTGGCGTTCGGCATGGGCATCGACAAGCCCAACGTGCGTTTTGTCGCGCATCTCGATTTGCCGAAATCCCTGGAGGCCTACTATCAGGAAACCGGTCGCGGCGGCCGTGACGGCCTGCCGGCGGACGCCTGGATGGCCTACGGCCTGCAAGACGTGGTGATGCTCAAGCAGATGCTGCAGAACTCCGAAGGCGACGAGCGCCACAAACGCCTGGAGCAGCACAAGCTCGACGCCATGCTTTCCCTGTGTGAAGAAACCCGCTGCCGTCGGCAAACGCTGCTGGCCTACTTCGACGAGGACATGCCCCAGCCTTGCGGTCATTGCGACAACTGCGTCGACGGCGTGCAGACCTGGGATGCTACCGAGCCCGCGCGACAGGCGCTTTCGGCGATCTACCGCACCGGTCAACGCTACGGTGTCGGACACCTGGTGGATGTATTGCTGGGCAAGGACAACGAAAAGGTCCGCAACTTCGGCCATCAGCATCTTTCGGTGTTTGGTGTTGGCAAGGCGATGGCGGAGGGCGAGTGGCGCTCGTTGTTCCGCCAACTGGTGGCCCGAGGTCTGGCCGACATCGACCTCGAAGGCTACGGTGGCCTGCGCCTGAGCGACAGTTGCCGGCCGCTGCTCAAAGGTGAGGTGACCCTGGAGTTGCGCCGCGATCTCAAGGCGCAAACCGTGGCGAAAAGCAGCAAGAGCCAGGCGAGCCAGCTGGTCCGTGGCGAGGAGCGCGAACAGTGGGAAGCCCTGCGTGCCCTGCGGCGCAAGCTCGCCGAAGAACATGGCGTGCCGCCGTATGTCATCTTCCCCGACTCGACCTTGCTGGAGATGCTGCGCAGCCAGCCGACCTCGCTGGCGGAAATGGCCACGGTCAGCGGCGTTGGTGCGCGCAAGCTGGAGCGTTACGGCGAGGCCTTCCTCGAGGTGCTCGGCGGCCAGGTCGAGGCGCCGAAACCGGTGGCTGACGTGCGTCATGAACTGATCACTCTGGCGCGGGCCGGAATGACGCCGGTACAGATCGCCGGACAGTTGCAATGCTCGGAAAAGAACGTCTACACCATGCTGGCCGAAGCGATCGGCAAGCAGCAGTTGTCGCTGGAACAGGCGCTGGATCTGCCTGAAGATCTGATGGGTGAAGTGCAGGACGCCTTCCTTGACGGCGAAGGCGAGTTGCCGGCGGTTTCCGAGATTGCCGCGTTGTTCGCTGGCAGGGTGCCGGAAGGGGTGTTGTACTGCGTTYGGGCGGCCTTGCAGTCGGAATTCGAGATTTGAGGCACCTGTAGTGCTGATGTAACGATTCAGTACAGATCTAGCCTTGCCTCAAGTCGAGGCTCATGCTTAGCTGACTAATAATTAGTTTTTATTTATTTCAGTCTGATCATGAGTGTTTTATGCCGTTAACCGATCAACACCGCTTTGGCATGCAATTGGCCCAGATGTCCCGTGGCTGGCGTGCCGAACTGGACCGCCGACTGGCGGGTATGGGCTTGTCCCAGGCACGCTGGCTGGTGCTGCTGCACTTGGCGCGTTTCGAAGAAGCACCAACCCAGCGCGAGCTGGCACAAAGCGTCGGCGTCGAAGGCCCGACCCTGGCCCGTTTGCTCGACAGCCTGGAAAGTCAGGGCCTGGTGCAACGCCAGGCGGTGCTGGAAGACCGTCGGGCGAAAAAAATCGTTCTCTGCGCGCCGGCGCTTCCCCTGATCGAACAAATTGAAACCATTGCCACGCAACTGCGTCACGAGCTGTTCGAAGGCGTTGATGAGGCGGATTTGAAGGTGTGCATGCGGGTTCACGGGCACATCCTGGGCAACCTTGAAAAGTCTTGAGGCATAACCGACCCCCAGGTTTTTGAGAGACCGCATTGGGCAGACTATAAGAACTACTCGGCAATATCGTGTTCGTAACGGATGTACGAACGCGTACGGGTAGTTTCTGTAGATCTCAAGGATGCTCATGCTCAAGTGTTGGCGATTGGTTTTACGCGGTGGTTCTCAGTGGTTGCTGGCCGGGGCCACTGTCACTTATTCGGCATGGGCACCTGCGCTGGGCCTGGGTGAAATCACCCTGCATTCGGCGCTGAATCAACCGCTGCGTGCCGAAATCGCCCTGGTGGATGCGGCTGGCCTGGAAGAGGACGAGTTGTCGGTGCGCCTGGCAACGGCAGACGAGTTCAGCCGTGCCGGGGTCGACCGGGTATTTTTCCTCGACAACCTGAAGTTCACCCCGGTCCTGCGCGGTAATCGCTCCTTGATCCAGGTGACCTCCAGCAAACCGGTCAGTGAACCGTTCCTGAATTTCCTCGTGCAGCTCAATCAGCCCAACGGTCGGCTATTACGCGAGTACACGGTACTGATCGACCCGCCGGGTGCGCCAGGTGTTGTTCCCGCCACCGATGAACCGGTTTCCAGCTCTGCGGCGTCTGCATTTCCCAGTGTTCAACCGGTCGTCTTGCCGTCACCCGTGGCAAAGGCGACGCCGGAAACGGACGTTCCCGTGGTTGATCCCGCTGTCGAACAACTGGCCGCCAGCGCCCTGCAAAACCACTCGTTGCAAACCACTGTCGATGAGCTCAACGCGAAGCTTCAAGGCCAGGATGAGCTGATCGCCGGCCAGAAAGAGCAGTTGGCTGAGCTGCAAACCCAACTGGCGGAACTCAAGAAGGTAAAGGCGCAACCCATTGCTAATGACGCCGTGGCGCCAGCCCCCGCTATTGTTGAAAACCCCGGGATTGGCTGGCAGCCGATTGCCGGCGTGTCAGCGCTGATGGCGTTGCTGGCGCTGGGCTGGTTAGTTCGCCGCTGGCACCGGCAACATCAGGCCACAACGTCAGTGGCTCTGCCGTCGCCGCATGAGCCGTTGGCGGAGCTCTTTACCGAGCCAGTGATGTGGCCCCCCGTCATGCAACCGCCCACTGTGCATCGCGACGGGGTGCCAGCCAATGAAGGGCTTGAGCGGGTCGATAGTTGTCGTTCCCTCCCGGTCGCTGCTGCCGTGGTGGTGGTTCCGGGTTTGGCGATGTCCAGCGAATCCGCCACTGACGATGAATACCGGCTCAATCTGGAGGAGCTGTCGATGGCGTCGAGTTGGGACGTGATCAGCCCAAACGAGTACGAGCAGCCGGCTGCTCTGGCCATGATCGAGCCTGCGTTCGAGTTAGAGGCGCAACCTGCTTCGCCGTCCCGGCAGCCACCGGCCGGGCTATCATAGCGGCGTCGTCAAACTCTGGAGTTACGTCCCATCATGACCGTCAGCAAACCGGAAATCGTCATCACCTATTGCACACAATGCCAGTGGCTGTTGCGTGCGGCCTGGCTGGCCCAGGAACTGCTCAGCACCTTTGGTGATGACCTGGGCAAAGTCTCTCTGGTGCCGGGCACTGGCGGGGTCTTTCATATTTACTGTGACACCGTGCAGATCTGGGAGCGCAAGGCGGACGGTGGCTTCCCTGAGGCCAAAGTGCTCAAGCAGCGGGTCCGTGACCAGATCGACCCGGATCGCGACCTGGGCCACAACGACCGCACTCAGTGAGACGCAGCCTCCGCAGCAACGGCTTTCTTGCTGGAACCACCTGAGAACCTGCTGGACACCACAATCGCCATAATGATCAGCACGCCCCCGAGCAACATGCGCGGGGTCGGGTTTTCGTTGAACAGCAACCAGGCGACGGTGATGCCATAGACCGGCTCCAGGGCAAACACCACGGCGGCAGTGCGTGCCTTGATCACCGCGAGGCTGGCGACGAACAGACTGTGGGCGACACCGGTACAGAACACACCGAGCAGGCCGATCCACAGCCAGTCGATGGCACGCACTTCGCTCAATTGCGGCGCCGCCACCGGCAGCAGGCACAGGGCAACCACCACGTTCTGACACAGCGCTGCTTGTACTGGCGGGACGCGCCCGGAGCTGGCACGGTTGGTCAGCGACAGCAGGGCGAACAACAATCCGGAACCCACGGCCCACAGCAGGCCGGTGGTGGCGCCGCTGGCCAGATCAAAATCAGGCGTGACCAGCACCAGGCCGACACTCACCAGCAGCACCAGTACAATTTCATTGGTGCGAATGCGCTCGCGAAAGATCAGACCTTCAAGGACCACGGTAAATGCCGGGAAACTGGCGAAGCCGAGCGTTGCAATCGCCACGCCTGCGACTTTCACCGCAATGAAGAAACTCACCCAGTGCCCGGCCAGCAACAAGCCGCTGAGCAGCAGTCGACGCCAGTCCACGGCCTCGAGTTTCTGCCAGCGCGTCTGGCTGGCGAACCGTGCAAAGAACGCCAGCGCGAGCACGGCGAAAGCGGCACGGCCGAATACGATGATCGCCGGTGACGCGGCAGCCAGTTTGCCGAACACGCCGGTCAGGCCGAACATCAATGCGCCGATATGCAAGGCGCCAAGGGCAGTACGGGGAGTCATTGCAATCCTTAACGACAAACGAACAGAGGCCTCATTGAAGCGCGTAATCGCCCATCAAGTCTGTCGGCAGACTATCGTCCTTTGTCGCCAGCCTCGCGTCGCAGTTTCCCGGGCGATACCCCGAACTCGCGCAGCACCGCCGCCGCAAAGGCACTCTGGGAGCTGTAGCCGACACGGCAGGCAATCTCACCGATGGGCAGCGCCGAGTTGCGCAGCAAGCCCACGGCAATATGCAGGCGTCGGCTGCGGATGTAGTCCATTGGCGTCTGCCCGCATTCGGYCACGAATCGAGCATGCAAACGGGCACTGGAGAGGCCTGCCACACGGGCCAGGTCGGCCACCTGCAGCGGATACGCCGCGTACTGATCGATGTGTGCATTCAGCGCGGCATAGGGCAGGCGCCGACCGCCGAGCGTGTCGTGCCTGGCGTTGTTGAGACTGGCCAGTAACAGCACCGCGCCTTGTTGTGCGATCAGCGGATCATCGACCGGACTGTTCGCCAGCCAACTGACCAATTGGTTTTGCCCGGCGTCCAGGGGCAGGCGGCCGGCGTTGTCGAGCAAGCGTCGGCTGGATTYGGCGTGATCACCCAAGGACTCAGCTACCCATTGCTCGCTGGGCACATCCAGCACCAGGCAGCGACTGCCATTGGCACTGCCGCAAGCATGATGGGCGCCGGACGGCACCACGACGAAGCTCTGCTGCACCACCTGRCTGCCAMGSCCMTCGACCTCGAAATCCAGYGCRCCCGASAGYCCGAAYACCAGTTGMGCGTGTTCGTGGCTGTGGACGATCAGGTCGTGGCTGTATTGGCGGAGCGTGAGGATCGGTCTCATCGCAGGTCTCCCGTATCAGGCCGCCAGTCTACACCCGGGCAGGCTGATAAGCGCTGTCACACGACTGACTTGGTGCTGTCATGGACCATTAACTCGACCAGCGCAAACTTTATAAAACATGTCCAGAGGGTTGCCCATGACCAGCGCCGAGCTCGCCAAGCCCACTCGTAAGCAACGTGTGCGGACGCTATGGATTTCCGACGTGCATTTGGGCACGAGGGACTGTCAGGCTGAACACCTGTCGCAGTTTCTCAAGGGTTATCACGCAGACAAGATCTATCTGGTYGGCGACATCATCGACGGCTGGAAACTGCGGGGCGGCATGTACTGGCCACAGGCGCATACCAACGTGATCCGTCGCCTGTTGACCATGAGCAAGCGCGGCACCGAAGTGATCTACGTCACAGGCAACCATGACGAATTCCTGCGCCGTTATTCGAAGCTGATCCTGGGCAATATCCAGCTGGTGGACGAAGCCGTACACGTCACCGCCGACGGCCGGCATCTGCTGGTGATTCACGGCGACCAGTTCGATGTGATTACCCGTTACCATCGCTGGCTGGCCTTTCTCGGCGACTCGGCCTACGAATTCACCCTGACCCTCAACCGCTGGCTCAATCACTGGCGCGCGCGATATGGCTACGGCTACTGGTCGCTGTCGGCCTACCTCAAGCACAAAGTGAAAACCGCGGTCAGCTTCATCAGCGACTTCGAAGAAGCCATCGCCCACGAGTGTGTCAAACGCGAGCTGCACGGCGTGGTGTGCGGGCACATTCACCATGCCGAGATTCGCAAGGTCGGCGAGGTGGACTACCTCAATTGCGGCGACTGGGTGGAATCGTGCACCGCGCTGATCGAGCATTGGGATGGCTCGATCGAGTTGTATCGCCTGGCGGATGCCCAGGCGCGGGAGGCGCAGTTGAAGGCGACGAAAGTCGCCGAGTTGGCTTGATAATCACTGTGCCCGTGCGGACCTCATCGCGAGCAGGCTCGCTCCTACAGTAGATTTGTAGCGAACACAAAATCCGTGGCCGCCGCAAAACCTGTGGGAGCGAGCCTGCTCGCGATGGACCGCGAAGCGGTCCTGTCAGGCCGGCGCGTGCTCTTGCATCGCCGCCTTGTAAATCGAGTTCCTGGGGTGCGCAAACAGCCGCTGCATCATCGGTTCGAAGAAGCTCAACGGCAGCGTGTCGTACGCCGGATCAAACGCCGCCGCATCGTACCTGGCACAGAACTCGACGGTCGCCTGGTACTGCGGATGGTCCTGGAATTGCTCACGCAGATGGCGATCCATGCCCAGGTGATGGAAGAAGTAGTAGCCCTGGAAAATCCCGTGCTTTTCCACCATCCACAAGTTCTCGGCGCTGACGAACGGCTTGAGGATCGCCGCCGCGATGTCCGGGTGATTGTAGGAACCCAGGGTGTCGCCGATATCGTGGAGCAGGGCGCAGACCACGTATTCTTCGTCGCGGCCATCGCGCCAGGCGCGGGTGGCGGTTTGCAGGGAGTGGGTCAGGCGATCCACCGGGAACCCGCCAAAATCACCCTCCAGTAACTGCAGGTGCGCGGCAATCCGTGCCGGCAATTGTCGCGCATAGGCACTGAAGTCTGCGGCGATGATCGCCCAGTCTTCCTGCGTGCCATCCTTCATGTGGGTGAAGCGGGCATTGGCATTCACAGGCAACTCTCTTGTGACGGATGTCAGCTAGAAGGGAACGCGCCCCATAACCATGTCCCGGTACATGGCGAAATCACCGAGCAGGCTATAGAAGGGGTGTTGGAACGTCGCCGGACGGTTCTTTTCGAAGAAGAAATGCCCGACCCATGCAAAGCTGTAACCGGCCAGTGGCAGGGCCCACAACAGCATCCAGGTGCCCCGACCAATGGTCAGCGCCAGTATCAGGATAACCAGCGTCGTGCCGATAAAATGTAGTCGGCGACAGGTACTGTTGCTGTGTTCGCTGAGGTAATACGGGTAGAACTCAGCGAAACTGCTGAAACGTCTGATGTTTTCCACGACTGCGATCTCTGTGGTTATTGTTCTGACTGCAAGTTGTTCTGCGGGTAGCTTATTTGAGTCTAGAGTGATCAATGGCATCAGCCACTGACAATAGGCGCCACTTTAGTATCCTTCGGTCAATAGCCGTAGCATGCGGCTCACCAAGTAAGAAAACGCCATGAGCGAACGAACGACTTCTGCAAGCTGGGCGATGGGGATTGTCAAAGCGCTGGAGATGGACGGCCTGGATTGCCGGGTTCTGTTCAAACAGCTGGGGCTCGACTACGCGGCACTGGATGATCCGGATGCACGCTTCCCGCAAGATTCCATGACACGGCTGTGGCAACGCGCGGTCGAACTGTCCGGCAATCCGGCCATCGGCCTGAATATGGGCAAGGTGGTGCGACCGGCGCAGTTTCATGTGACGGGTTACGCCTTGATGTCCAGCCAGACACTGGCCGAAGGTTTTCAGCGTCTGGTGCGTTATCAGCGGATCATCGCCGAAAGCGCCGACCTGAGTTTCAAGCTGCTGGAAGAAGACTATGCGCTGATTCTGACGGTGCATGGCGACCATCTGCCGCCGACCCGGCAAAGCGCCGAAGCTTCGCTGGCCTGTGCCTTGGCGTTGTGCGGCTGGTTGACCGGGCGTACGTTGCAACCACGCAAAGTGTTGTTCCAAGGTGCCGAGCCGGCCAACCTGGAACCCTATAAGCAAGCCTTTCACGCACCGCTGTTGTTCAACGCACCTTACGATGCGCTGATTTTCGAGCGTTCGGACATGGAAGCGCCGTTGCCGACGGCCAACGAGGCGATGGCGTTGCTGCATGACCGCTTTGCCGGCGAGTACCTGGCGCGCTTTTCCGAAAGCCGCGTGACGCACAAGGCGCGGCAGGTGTTGTGCCGCCTGTTGCCCCAGGGCGAGCCCAAGCGCGACACCGTGGCGCAGACACTGCATCTTTCCCAGCGCACCTTGCAACGGCGCTTGCAGGAAGAGGGCACGAGTTTTCAGGCGCTGCTGGACGATACCCGGCGCGAACTGGCCGAGCAGTATCTGGCGCAACCGAACATGACCTTGCTGGAAATCGCTTACTTGCTGGGGTTTGCCGATCCGAGCAACTTCTTTCGCGCTTTCCGCCGCTGGTTCGACGCCACACCCGGCGAGTACCGGATGCGGCTGATGCAAGCACCTGACGCGGTCAATGACGCCAAAATGCCGGAATACACAGCACAAACACAGTAATGATCTCCAGTCGGCCGAGCAGCATGCCGAACGACAGAATCCACTTGGCGGCATCCGGCAGGGTCGCGAAGTTACCTGCCGGGCCGATGGTCTCACCGAGCCCGGGGCCGACACCGGACACGGTACTGGCCGCGCCGGTGAGGGCGGTCATCCAGTCCACGCCGAGCAGCGACAGCAGCAGCGCAATCACGCAGATGGTGATCGCAAAGAAGAACGAAAAGGTCAGGATCGAACGCACGATTTCTTCGTCGAGGCGGTGGCCGTTGTACTTCTGCTTGATCACCGCGCGCGGGTGTATCAGCTGGTTAAGGTTGGCCTTGAGCAGGATATAGGCCACCTGGAAGCGGAAAATCTTGATGCCGCCCGYGGTCGAGCCGGAGCAACCGCCGACAAACCCCAGATAGAAGAACAGCATCAGCGAGAAATTGCCCCACAGGCTGTAGTCCCCCAGCGCGAAACCGGTTGTGGTCACTACCGACGTCACGTTCAGCGCCACATGCCGCAACGCCTCCAGCCAATGCAGCTGGGTAGTCCACCAATACCAGGTGCCGAGTACCAGCCAGGTCACCAGCAGCATGCCGAGCAGGCCTTGAACCTGTTCATCCTTGATCAGCGCCCGACGGTTACCACGCAATGTTGCCACATACAGGGTGAACGGCAGGGCACCGAGAATCATGATGACGATCGCGACCCAATGCACCGCCGGTTGCGGCCACTTGGCCAAAGACTGGTCGGAGGTAGAGAAGCCACCGGTGGAAATCGCCGACATCGCATGGTTGATCGCATCGAACGGGCTCATCCCGGCCCACCAGAACGCCAGGCTGCCGACAATGGTAATGCCTACGTAGGCCGCCACGATCAGCCGTGCCACCATGTGCGAGCGGGGCATGACTTTTTCCGAGCGGTCCGACGATTCGGTCTGGAACAGCCGCATGCCACCGATGCGCAGCAGCGGCAGAATCGCCACCGCCATGCCGATGAAACCGATGCCGCCCAGCCAGTGCAGCAGGGAGCGCCACATCAGGATGCCGGGGGACATGGTGTCCAGACCGCTGAGTACGGTTGCGCCAGTGGCGGTGATGCCGGACATGCTTTCGAAGAATGARTCGGTGTAGCTGATGTGTTGGGTCAGCAGGAACGGCAGCGCGGCGAAGATGCATACCACCAGCCAACTGCTGACGGTCAGCAGGTACATGTCCCGGGGGCGCAAGTGAACGTGCTCGGGGCGCCCCGGAATCACCAGCGCCAAACCGGCGACAAAGGTGATCATGCTGGCCCAGAGGAACGAGGGCAGATCACTGGTGCGGTCGAAAATGACCAGCGTGGCCATGGGTATGACCATGGAGATCGCCAGCGTGATCAGGAAGATGCCGATGATGAAACCAATGATCCGTAAGGTCGGCAACGCCATGAGGTCCGCTCGGCTGATGGTGGAAAGGGCGCCATTCTACCCGTGAGGCAGGGCATGTAAACCGGCACTGTTGCGGCAGTTGCAGCTAGAATAGCCGCACAAATTTTTCAGGAGGTAGCCGATGCAGGCTCTCGACGCTTTGCTCAACCGTGTTTCCGTTCCACGACTGATTGATCCTGCACCCACTGCCGAGCAGCGCGAGGTGCTGTTCGGCGCCGCCATGCGCGCCCCGGACCACGGTCACTTGCAGCCGTGGCGCTTCCTGACGGTGGAAGGCGCGGCGCGCGAGCAAATGGGCGAGTTGCTGGCCGAAGCGGCGAAGCTTTCGGACGGCGAAGTCAGCGAAGCGGCCATCGACAAGGCGCGCAGTAATCCGCTGCGGGCGCCGTTGGTGGTGGTGGTAATTGCCCGGTTGCAGGATCACGTCAAGTATCCGAAGTCCGAGCAGTTGCTGGCGGCCGGCTGTGCGGCCCACGGGATTTTGCTGGCGGCGTATGCGCAGGGTATTGGTGCGGTATGGCGTACCGGTGACCTGGCTTATTCGCCGCATGTGGCCAAGGGGCTGGGGTTGGCGGAAGGGGAAGAGGTGATTGCTTTCCTGTACCTGGGCACGCCGCAGAAAGAACCGCGAGTGGCCGAGAAGGTGGACCTGGCCGAGTTCGTCAGCGCCTGGTCCGGTAAACCCTAAACCCTGTAGGAGCGCGATAGCGGCAGTACATTTAACATTGAAGTGACTGAAAAACCGCCATCGCGAGCAAGCTCGCTCCCACAGTAGATCTGTGTCATTCAGATAGTTGGGGGGACAGCCTCAGGGTTGTACGACAGCCCCCGGAACCAACGGCAACTCCAGACTGGCAATGAAACCGCCCTCGGGGTGATTGGCCAGCACCAGGCTGCCGCCATGTCGCTCCGCCGCGCGCCTGGCGATGGCCAGGCCCAGGCCGTGTCCGGCCGCTGTCTGCCCCGGCGCCCGATAGAACGGCTCACCGAGCTGGCTCAGATATTCGGCACTGACCCCTGGCCCGTGATCGCGCACGGTCACGACGATCCGCTCACCCTGACGCAGCGCCTGCAGTTCGATCGGCAGGCCATCCACCGGGTTGAAGCGCTGGGCATTGCGCAGCAAGTTGTCGACGGCCCGTTCGATCATGGTCGGCCAGCCCTTCAGATTCAGTTGCGATTCGGCTTCGAGGTGGACGAGCTGCTCGGGTGAACCGAGTTGCGCATCCTTTTGCAGGGTATTGAGCAAGGTGTTCAGGTCCACCTCTTCGGCACTGGCGTTATCGGAGTCGACCCGCGCCAGCACCAGGATTTCGCTGATCAACGCTTCCAGTCGGTCGCACTCACGGGTCAGGCGCGGCCAAAGCTGCTCCCGTTCCTGCGGGGTGGCCCGTTCGGCCAGCGCCAGCGCGATACGCAGACGGGCGAGGGGCGAACGCAGTTCGTGGGACACATCCCGCAGCAGTTGCCGCTGACTGCCAATCAGGCTTTGCAGGCGTGCGCCCATGCGGTTGAAGTCGTTGGCCAGGACGCCGAACTCATCGCGACGATTGGCCAGTTTGACCAGGCTGTTCTGTTGATAAGCGGTTTGTCCCAGGTCATGCACCGCTCCGCGCAGACGGCTGAGCGGGCGAGTGATGGAAAAGGTCACCAGCAGGCTGAACAGGGTCAGCACCACCAGGGCGATCCCCAGCGCACTGAGCGGCCAGAGCAGACTCTCGCGGTGCCAGGCGTCCAGTTCCGGGTGCGGGATACGGTAGATGAACAGGTAGGTGTCGCCGGTTTTTTCGCTGGTGAACTCATCGGTCAGACGCCGCCATGGCAAGCGTCGGTCATCATTGTTCTGACGCGCCTCAAAGGCCGCCGCACGTCTGGGGAAGGTGCCGCGAACAACCGGATCGCCGCTTTCGTTAAGCACCTGAACGTCGATGTGATACTGGCGTTTGCGTTGCTGGAGAATGTCTTGAGCTGCGTCTTCGCCCTGGCTTTCGTAGGTTTGCGTCCACTGTTCGGCCAGCGTGTTGAGGCCCGGGTGGCGGCTGAGAATCCATGCGTCCTGGTTGAGCATGTGCCCGAGCAGGATGGAAAGCCCTGCAACCAGAGCAATGGCCAGCCAGAAGCTGGCCAGGATACGCCAGAACAATGAACGCACGGAAAATCCTCAAGCAAACGCAACTAATGTGGGAGCGAGCTTGCTCGCGATTGCGTCGGCACATTCAACATCAATGTGACTGAAAGAACGCCATCGCGAGCAAGCTCGCTCCCATAGTGATTGGTGTGGTGTCAGACCCAACGGTATTGAGCCGTCGGGTCCAAGTTCAGCTCATTATTGCGCTTTTTGCGGTTGTTGCGCTTTCCAGGCTTTGAACTCGGCCCATTCAGCGCGACGCTCGGCCTGTTTTTTCTGGATTTCGTCGAATTTCTTCTGTTGATCCGGTTTCAGCACCGCGCGCACATCGGCTTCGGCTTTCTGGTGTTTGGCGGTCATCTCGTCTTTCATGGCTTTCTGGTCGGCTGGCGAGAGTTTTTCCAGGTACTTCTCGACCAGTTGCTTACGCTCGTGCATCTGCTGGCCCATGATCTTGCGGATCTGCTCGCGCTGTTCGCGGCTCAGGTCCAGTTGACTGTAGGGGCCTTTACCGTGCATGCCGTGCATCTGACCGCCATGGTGCGAACCGTCCATTGGCCCGTTCATCGAGCCATCGCCTTCTGGCATGGCCATGGCAACGGTCGGCAGGGCAGCAGCGAACATCAGAGCGATAAGAGTCTTGCGCATGGTGTATCTCCTTGTCTCGTTCCCGGTACGTTCCGGATGAGTACAGATTACGCAGATCAAGGTCAGCGGCGGTCAGCGAAGGGTAAAGCTTGGGTAAAGACGGTCTTCAGCGATCCTGACAAAACTTCAGATAACTGTAGGAGCGAGCTTGCTCGCGAAGATTTCGAGGTCGGCGCTTCTTGTCAGACAGTGCGCGTCATCGTTCACGTCCATCGTCGGATCGCCGCCCGGAGCAAGCTCGCTCCCACAGTTTCAGAGGCTGTAGTAATAGCCGCGGCTGCGCAGGGCGACGATGCGCGGCCGGCCATCGGGGTGTGGGCCGATCTTCTTGCGCAGGTTGCTGACGTGCATGTCCAGGCTGCGGTCGTACAGGGTCAGCTTGCGGCCGAGGGCAATCTGCGCCAGTTCCTGTTTGTCCAGGGGTTCGCCGGGCTGCTTGAGCAAGGCTTCCAGCAGGCGGCTTTCGGAGACAGTGAGGGTGAATTCCTGTTCGTCGATGCTGACCACGCCGCGCACCGGGCTGAAACACAGGTCACCCAGTTCCATCTGGCTGGACACCGCTGCCGGGTGGCTGCGGCGCAGGACTGCGCGCAGGCGGGCGGTCAGTTCCCGTGGGTCGCAGGGTTTGGCCAGGTAGTCGTCGGCCCCGAGTTCCAGGCCGAGGATACGGTCCAGGGGCTCGCCCCGGGCCGAGAGCATCAGCACCGGCAAATCCGGGTGATCGCTGCGCAACTGCTTGAGCAGTTCCAGGCCGCTGCCATCGGGCAACATCACATCCAGCACCACGGCCGCCGGGGCGGTTTCGGCCAGCGCGCGGCGTGCGCTCTGGCCATCGTGACAGGCACGTACCTGAAACCCTTCCTGGCTCAGCCAACTGCTCAGGAGCTCACACAGTTCCTGGTCATCATCAATAAGTAACAGCTCGCTCATGACTCACTCAATTTAGCCATTGTCGACGTTTTCGACTTGCTCCACTGGCGAAGATACCGCAGAGCAGAGCCAATAGCGCTACCCCGGCGCCAGTGACGAACCATTGTTGCTGGTCGGTCAGCAGGCGCGGCAGTGGACTGCTGGCCTGGGCTTCCTTGAGTTGCAGCTTCAAACGCTGGTTCTCCTGGCGCAACCGGGCCAGCAGCGGGCTTTCGCGTTCGCCTACGGCGGTTTGAAATTGTTTGTTCAGTTCTTCCCGTTGCCGTTCGCTTTCTTTCAAGCGTTGCTGCAACTCGGTGATCTGGCTGCCGGCGCTCAAGGAAAGAGGCGTTGAATTGCCACCCTCGGCGTATTCTTCACCGTGGGCGGGCGCCACGACCGACAACGTGAACAACATCAGACACAACGGACCCTTGCGCATCGCGACTCCTGATTCCAATACGAGTATTGGGCAAGTTGTCGGCCGGCAAACGAGAATAATGAGCGATTGAGAACGCGATGAACCGACAAGGTTCATCGCGGAGCAGGATTTTACGGCAGGACTTGCTTGAACGGCTTCACCAGAACGTTGGCGTAGACGCCTGCGGCGATGTACGGATCAGCGTCGGCCCAGGCCTGGGCGGCGCTCAGGGAATCGAATTCGGCGACGATCAGGCTGCCGGTGAAACCCGCTGCGCCCGGATCATTGCTGTCGACCGCCGGGTGTGGGCCGGCCAATACGATGCGACCTTCGCCCTTGAGCACTTGCAGGCGCTCGAGGTGCGCAGGCCGTGCGGCCAGGCGGGCTTCCAGGGAGTTGGCGACGTCTGTGGCAATGATTGCGTAAAGCATGTCAGTCCTCGGTTTTTGGCGTAGTGGTGTCGGCATCGTGCAGGTGGCGGGACAGGTAGATGCCCTGGCCGACCAGGAACAGCAAAGTCATGCCCAGGCTGCCGAAGACCTTGAAGTCGACCCAGTAGCTCTGGAAGGTGAACGCGACAAACAGGTTGGCGGCACCGCAAAACAGGAAGAAGACGATCCAGGCGATGTTCAGGCGCGTCCAGACCGGTTCCGGCAAGGTCAGCGCGTGGCCCATGATGCGTTTGATCAGCAGGCTGTCACCGACGAAGTGGCTGCCGATGAACGCCAGGGCGAACAGCCAGTTGACCACCGGCGCCTTCCACTTCAGGAACGTCTCGCTGTGGAACGCCAGGGTCAGGCTACCGAAGACCAGGCAGGCGATCAGGGTCAGCCACTGGCTCTTCTCCAGCTTGCGCTGTTTGACGAACAGCGTGCCGTAGACCACCAGGGAACTGATGATCAGCATCGCGGTGGCGCTGTAAATACCGCCTACAGTGACCTCATGGCCGGCGATGTCGACGACCCGTGGATCGGTTTTGAAGACGATGAAAAACAGCAGGAGCGGGATGAAATCGATGAATTGTTTCACAGTGGCAGCCAGAAGCAGGATGTGGCGGCATAATAACAAACATATGGGCGCGCGATAGCGCCAGCTGATTTGAGGTTACAAAGCCCTGTGAATGTTGATTTGCACTGCCATAGCACGGCCTCCGATGGCGCCCTGGCGCCTGCGGTTCTGGTGGCGCGAGCGTTCGAGAAAGGCGTGCGAGTCCTGGCCTTGACCGATCACGATACCCTTGAAGGCCTCGACGAGGCCCGGCACGCGGGCACCGCGCTGGGGATGCAACTGGTCAACGGCGTCGAATTGTCCTGCACCTGGGGCGGCGCGACCATTCATGTATTGGGCTACGGTTTTGACGTGAATGCTGCACCGCTGGTCGAGGCCATCGCCAAATTGCATGATGGCCGTTGGCTGCGCTCTGAGGAAATCAGCCGCAAACTGGCATTGAAAGGCATGCCGGGCGCGCTGGAAGGCGCCCGCAAGATCCAGCAGGAGCTGGGCGACAGCGGTAACGCGCCGGCCCGCCCGCATTTCGCCGACTGGATGGTGCGTGAAGGTTTCGTCAAGGATCGCGCCGAGGCGTTCCGCAAATGGCTGGGCGCCGGCAAGCTGGGTGACGTCAAGCAACACTGGCCAACCCTGGAAGAAACCGTCGAGACCCTGCGCGCGGCCAAGGCCTGGGTCAGCCTGGCACACCCCTGGCACTACGAATTCACTCGAAGCAAGCGTCGTCGTCTGATTGCCGACTATATTCAAGCGGGGGGCCACGCCATCGAAGTGGTCAATGGTTATCAACCTGCCGAGCAAGTGGGCAGCCTGGCCATTCTGGCCCGCGAGTTCGGTCTGCTGGTCAGCGCGGGCAGTGATTTTCATGGCCCTGGAGGCTGGTCGGAGATCGGTGAATACCGGCCACTCCCGGAGGATCTGCCGCCGCTATGGTGTCGATTCAAACATGACCCAATTATTGCCGCCGTCTGAACAGGTAGAGAACGTGAGTCAATTTTTCCAGATTCATCCGGAAAACCCGCAAGCGCGCCTGATCAAACAGGCGGTCGAGATCATCCGCAAGGGCGGGGTGGTGATATATCCCACAGACTCTTCCTACGCCATAGGTTGCCAGATCGGCGACAAGGTGGCCGTGGAGCGCGTTCGGCGCCTGCGGCAACTGGATGAGAAACACAACTTTGCGCTGATTTGCAGCGACCTGTCGCAACTGGGTCTGTTCGCCAAGATCGACACCGGTACGTTCCGCATTCTCAAGGCCCATCTACCGGGGCCGTATACCTTCATCCTCAACGCTACCCGCGAAGTGCCACGGCTGTTGTTGCACCCCAAGAAACGCACCATCGGCCTGCGCGTGCCGAGCCACCCGATTGCCTTGGCGCTGCTGGCTGAACTGGGCGAACCGTTGATGAGCGTGACCCTGATCATGCCAGGCGATGAAGATCCGTTGAGCGACCCCCATGAAATGCGCCAGTTGCTCGAACACCAGGTCGACCTGATCATCGACGGCGGCTTTGGCGGGATCAAGGCGTCCACCGTGATCAGCCTCGCCGACGGCGAGCCGGAAGTCATTCGCGTTGGTTGCGGCGACCCTGCGCCGTTCATGGTCGAGGCCTAGATGTCCGCAGTAGAACCCGTCGACAGTCAGGCCGGAGCCCAGCAGGAACTGCCCTTCGCCATGGTCTATGGCCAGGCGGTCATGGAAATGCCGCTGGACCTGTACATCCCGCCGGATGCCCTCGAAGTTTTTCTCGAGGCGTTCGAAGGCCCCCTCGACCTGCTGCTTTATCTGATCCGAAAGCAGAACATCAACATCCTCGACATCCCGGTGGCGGAAATCACCCGCCAGTACATGGGCTACGTCGAGTTGATGCAGTCAGTGCGCCTGGAGCTGGCCGCCGAGTACCTGGTGATGGCCGCGATGCTGGCCGAGATCAAGTCGCGGATGTTGCTGCCACGGGCCGAAACCGTCGAAGATGAAGAAGACGACCCGCGCGCCGAACTGATCCGTCGCTTGCAGGAATATGAGCGTTTCAAGGCCGCCGCCGAAGGCATCGATGGCCTGAGTCGCGTGGGTCGCGACGTGGTGGTGCCCAGGCTCGATGCCCCGCAAGCCCGGGCGCGCAAGTTGTTGCCGGACGTGCGTTTATCCGAGTTGCTGCTGTCCATGGCCGAGGTGCTGCGCCGTGGCGACATGTTCGAAAGCCATCAGGTCAGCCGCGAGGCGCTGTCTACCCGAGAGCGCATGAGCGATGTGCTGGAGCGGCTCAAAGGCGGCGGATTCGTGCCGTTTGTCGAGCTGTTCACCGCTGAAGAAGGGCGCTTGGGAGTGGTGGTGACCTTTATGGCGATCCTTGAATTGGTCAAGGAATCCCTGGTCGAGCTGGTGCAGAATGAGCCATTTGCCGCGATCCACGTGCGAGCCCGAGCCGAATAACGAGTCGAAACATGAACCTGACTGAACCCCGTGATCTGGCACCCTTGCTTGAAGCCTTTCTGTTGGCCTCGGGAAAGCCGCAATCCCTGGAAAGCCTGTTCGAACTCTTCGAAGAAGGCGAGCGGCCGGAGCCGCCAGTCTTCAAGAAGGCCCTGGCGATTCTGGCGAAGTCCTGCGATGGCCGCGCGTTTGAACTGAAGGAAGTGGCCTCGGGGTATCGCCTGCAAATTCGTGAGAAATTTGCGCCGTGGGTCGGACGTCTATGGGAAGAGCGCCCGCAGCGTTACTCCCGTGCCATGTTGGAAACCATGGCGCTGATTGCCTATCGCCAGCCGATCACCCGGGGCGAAATCGAAGACGTGCGGGGCGTGGCGGTCAACAGCAACATCGTCAAGACGCTGATGGAGCGCGAGTGGATCCGTATCGTCGGCTACCGCGACGTACCCGGAAAACCGGCGATGTTCGCGACCACCAAGGCGTTCCTCGATCACTTCAACCTGAAAAACCTCGACGACTTGCCACCGCTGGCGGAACTGCGCGAGCTGGAACCGGACCCGGTGCTCGATTTCGACGACGCCCCCGTGCCCGCCGGGTTGCAAGAGTTGGCCGATGCCAGCGCCGAGCCGGAAGAGCCGAAAGAAGAAACCAGTTTCCACACGCTATTGCTGGAGCTGGACAGCATGGAGGAGGGGCTCAAGACCGACTTCGACGACTTGCTGCGTGATGGGGCATCGCCTGAATTCGATTCGGAACAGTCGGTCATCGAGCCAGAAGTCGAAGCGGCACAGCCCGAGCCTGAACCGGAAATTGAACCGGAGCAGGCCGACGACATCCTCGGCGTTGCCGAAGCCCGGGAAAAACTCCTGGCTGCGGTTGCTGCGCTTGAGCAGCCAAAGCCTGAGCCTGAACTGAGCGACGAAGAAGCCGAAGCATTGGCCCTGGCCGAAGCGATCGAGGCCGAACGCCGCGAATTCGAAGACTGATGCAATTCCCTGTAGGAGCGAGCCTGCTCGCGATGACGTTGGCACATCCGGCATAGATGTGACCGATCTGACGCTGTCGCGAGCAGGCTCGCTCCTACAGGGAGTTGTGTATACAGAAAGTTGCGTGTCACCGGTCGGCGGAAAAACAAATAACCTTGCGTTGATCAGCTAGTCTCTGATGCGCAATCGCCCGCATGCGCGTATGATTCGCGACCCTTCGGCGATCCCTTCGCCCAAGTACCCAGTTTTCAGACCACACCGGGAGGTGCCCAGATGAGTATCAAAGACCAGCAAGACGACCAGCCAATCGGCCCAGCAGGCGAAAAACTGCAGAAAGTCCTCGCCCGTATCGGCGTCGGCTCGCGCCGTGACGTGGAAGCCTGGATCAGCCACGGCCGCATCAAGGTCAACGGCAAAGACGCCACCCTTGGCCAGCGTGTCGACATGCACGACGCCATCACCATCGATGGCAAGGTGATCAAGCGTGAAGAGGCCGCCGAGTCGGTGCGCCGCGTGATCATGTACAACAAGCCCGACGGTGAAATCTGCACCCGTGTCGATCCGGAAGGCCGCCCGACCGTGTTCGACAAGATGCCGCGTCCGAAAGAAGGTCGCTGGATCAACATCGGTCGTCTGGACATCAACACCACCGGTCTGTTGATGTTCACCACCGACGGTGAGCTGGCCAACCGCCTGATGCACCCTTCCTACGAAATGGACCGTGAATACGCGGTACGTGTGCGTGGCGAAGTTGACGACGAGATGATCGAGCGTCTGAAAGCCGGTGTGGTCCTCGAAGACGGTCCGGCCAAGTTCACCGATATCAAGCAGGCACCAGGTGGTGAAGGTTTCAACCACTGGTACCACTGCGTGGTGATGGAAGGTCGTAACCGCGAAGTTCGTCGTCTGTGGGAATCCCAGGGCCTGGTGGTCAGCCGTCTGAAGCGCGTGCGTTTCGGTCCGGTGTTCCTCAACTCCGACCTGCCGATGGGGCGCTGGCGCGAAATGAGCCAGTACGAAGTCGACATTCTGAGTGCCGAGGTCGGCCTGACGCCGGTCGCGATGCCGCAGATGAACGCCAAGAGCAAAGACAAGCTTGACCGGATGCAGCGCAAGTCGTCGCGTCCGATGGCCAAGACCGAGCGTGTACGCACCCTGCGTCCGGCCGCTGGTGCAGCTGCCGCACCTGCCGCGCCACGTGCCAGCCGCGAGCCGCAGATCGAAGGCGAGCGTCCAGGTCGCAAGCCTGCTGCGCGTCAGGACGGCGAACGCGGTCCACGCACGCCACGTCCGACAAATGGCCGTGCCGAGCGTGGCGAAGGTCGTGGTACGCCGGTAGCCGATCGCCCGGCCGACACCAAGCGCCCGGCCAAGCCGGCGCCGAAGCGTCCGGGTATCAAGCTGGTCGACGGTGACACGCCATCGGGCAAGCGCCGTGGCGCACCGGCCGGTTCCGGCCAGCGTCCGGGCTTTGGGCGTCGTAAGCCGGAGTGAGGCAGCGGTAAGCTTCAAGCTGCAAGCGACAAGTTAAAAACGCCAACCTTCGGGTTGGCGTTTTTTTTCGTCTGGATTTATGTCCGTATCGTTTTTGAGGACGCCATCGCGAGCAAGCTCGCTCCCACATTTTGATCGCGATTCTCCGGGCAAACTCATTTCCCTGTGGGAGCGAGCTTGCTCGCGATGGCGTCAGTCGCCGCACTGAGCACTCCAATATGGAAACCCGGGTTTACGCGCTGTAAAGAAATGCTGACGAAATCCACAGATTAACCCCGTGAAATCGCCCCTCCTCGAACGCCGTAAGAAAATACTTACGCGCCATTGCCTTGTGTCCTTCTCCCCGCGCTCTAGCCCGCTTGTTTCAACGCTCCATGCAGGGTGTCATGCGCGCCATGCCTGTCGTGCAGGTGCATAACAAAAAGGAGGCGCAATGAACGCCGTATTCCATCTCCATCGCTCTGCGAGAGGCGGTTTTCCTGCCTTTCCCGTCAATGATCCGCAAGGGTCTGACCCATTTTTTGCAGCCGCCCGAGCCCCTCGGGGCGGACACAGGCAATCCCGGCCATAGACACGCTTGTCCAGCGGGTCTGGCAGCAGGGGGTTACGGGTGTACAATGCGCCGCGTTTTACCTGTGACCTCCTGCGCATCTGCGCAAACCTCAAGGCTATCCGCCTTGTTCACTCCGTCGCGTCACGAGCGTGTCGGGTTCGATTTCGTCACAGATAAAAACAAACAGGTGACGCATGACCGTTGTAAATACGCTGAACTCCTGGTGCTTGCGCTGGGGTTTGATCGGTGCCGCTTAACGGACTTCCTGAGCAGCAACGTCTACTGAACATCATCAAACCTTGCGTGAGACCCTTTTCATGAGTGGACAACACCCGCAATCAGGCGAGCTGAAACGCGGCCTGAAAAATCGCCACATTCAATTGATCGCCCTCGGTGGCGCGATCGGTACCGGCTTGTTCCTCGGCTCGGCCGGGGTGCTGAAATCCGCCGGTCCGTCGATGATCCTCGGCTACGCCATCTGCGGCTTCATTGCCTTCATGATCATGCGCCAACTGGGCGAAATGATCGTCGAAGATCCGGTGGCCGGCTCCTTCAGCCACTTCGCGCACAAGTACTGGGGCGGCTTCGCCGGTTTCCTGTCGGGCTGGAACTGCTGGATTCTGTACATTCTGGTGGGCATGTCGGAGCTGACGGCGGTCGGCAAATACATCCACTACTGGGCGCCGGACATCCCGACCTGGGCCTCCGCGGCMGCKTTCTTYGTGCTGATCAACGCGATCAACCTGGCCAACGTCAAAGTGTTTGGTGAGGCCGAGTTCTGGTTCGCGATCATCAAGGTCGTGGCGATCGTCGGCATGATTGCCCTGGGCAGCTACCTGCTGGTCAGCGGCAATGGCGGCCCGCAAGCGGCGGTGAGCAACCTGTGGTCCCACGGTGGCTTCTTCCCGAACGGTGTCAGCGGTCTGGTGATGGCCATGGCTTTCATCATGTTTTCCTTCGGTGGTCTGGAAATGCTCGGTTTCACCGCTGCCGAAGCCGACAAGCCGAAAACCGTGATCCCGAAAGCGATCAACCAAGTGATCTACCGGATCCTGATTTTCTACATCGGTGCGCTGGTGATCCTGCTGTCGTTGACCCCGTGGGACAGCTTGCTGACCACCCTGAACGCCTCCGGTGACTCCTACAGCGGCAGCCCGTTCGTGCAAGTGTTCTCGATGCTGGGCAGCAACACCGCCGCGCACATCCTCAACTTTGTGGTCCTGACCGCGGCGTTGTCGGTGTACAACAGCGGCACCTACTGCAACAGCCGTATGCTACTGGGCATGGCCGAGCAGGGTGACGCGCCGAAAGGTCTGGCGAAGATCGACAAGCGCGGCGTGCCGGTGCGTTCGATCCTGGCTTCGGCTGCCGTGACGCTGATCGCGGTACTGCTGAACTACCTGATCCCGCAAAACGCGCTGGAACTGTTGATGTCGCTGGTCGTTGCCACTCTGGTGATCAACTGGGCGATGATCAGCTACTCGCACTTCAAGTTCCGCCAGCACATGAACAAGACCAAACAGACGCCGCTGTTCAAGGCCCTGTGGTACCCGTACGGTAACTACATCTGCCTGGCGTTCGTGGTGTTCGTCCTGGGCGTGATGCTGTTGATTCCGGGGATTCAGACATCGGTGTATGCGATTCCGGTGTGGCTCGTGTTCATGTGGGTCTGCTACGGCATCAAGAACAAGCGCAGTGCTCAGCGTGCCTTGCAGGTCGCAGTGGAGTAACTCCGCGCAGAAACAACAAACCCGGCCATGTGCCGGGTTTTTTGTGGCTATCGAATTCATGGCATGACACCAAACCCTGTGGGAGCGAGCCTGCTCGCGATAGCGGTGTGTCAGGTTAGTCAGATGTTGACTGACACGCCCTCATCGCGAGCAGGCTCGCTCCCACAGGGTTTAGTGGCGTGTTCAGTATCTGATTCGCGGTATCCTGCACGCTCTGAATACGGACGTTTTTCCATGCTGGTCATTTCCAACAACGTGCATCTGCCGGATGCCGAGATCGAGTTGACGGCCATTCGCGCCCAGGGCGCCGGTGGGCAGAACGTCAACAAGGTCTCCAGTGCCGTGCACCTGCGTTTCGACATTCCGGCGTCGTCCTTGCCCGAGTTCTACAAGGAGCGGCTGCTGGCGCTGCGCGACAGCCGCATCACCAGCGACGGTGTGTTGATCATCAAGGCCCAGCAGTACCGGACGCAGGAGCAGAACCGCGCCGATGCGCTGTTGCGGCTGACCGAGTTGATCCTCAGTGCCATCAAGGTCGAGAAGAAGCGCCGCCCGACCAAACCGACCCTCGGCTCGAAGACCCGTCGTCTCGAATCCAAGAGCAAGCGCGGCAACATCAAGGCCGGGCGCGGTAAGGTCGATTTCTAACGGGCGTCCCGCGCTTCGCGTTGCTTCGGTGCCTGGCGGTACAGATAGAGGCTCAGCATCAAACCGCTGAGGGCGGCGAGGGCGGCGAACAGGAAGATCGAAGCGAAACCGAACCCGGCCGCAATCGCCCCGGCCAGTGGCCCGGTGATCCCCAGCGACAAGTCGATGAACAGCGAATAGGCGCCGACGGCCGCGCCACGGCTGGACGCCGGCACCAGGTTGACCGCCTCTACTCCCAGCGCCGGAAACACCAGCGAAAAGCCGAAGCCGCTCAGCGCAGCCCCCGCCAGTGCCCAATGCGCATCGGGTGCCAGCCACAGCAACAGCAATCCCAGGGTTTCCACCGACAGGCAGGCAATCGCTACGCGAAAGCCGCCGAGGCGGTTGATCAGGTTACCGAACAGCAAGCGCGCGCCGATGAAGCAGGCACCGAACAGGCTCAGGCACAGCACCGCGTTGTCCCAGTGTTGCATGGCGTAATACAGGGTGATGAAGGTGGCGATGGTGCCGAAACCAATGGAGCCCAGGGCCAGGCCACAGCCGTGGGGGAAGACCCGTCCGAGCACGTGTATGAATGGCAGGCGCTCACCGGCAACGATTGGCGCGGCGGTTTTCGGCCAGGCCAGCAGCAGACCGAGAATGGCAAGCAACACAATACTCACTCCCATGCTCCACAAGCCCAGTTGATGGACGAGCAACACCCCCAGGGGCGCGCCGACAGCCAGAGCGCCGTAGCTGGCGATCCCGTTCCACGAGATGACCTTCGCGGTATTCGCCGCGCCGACCCGGCCGATGCCCCAGCCAATCGAGCCCGAGCCCACCAGGCTTTCCGCGCTGCCGAGTACCAGTCGGCCGATCAGCAGGCTGATCAGGCTCAAGGCCGGCAGGCTCTGGGTCCAGGCGGAGATCAGCATGAACACACCGCTCAAGCCGCAGCCGGCCAGGCCGTACATGACCGCCAGCTTGCTGCCTTTGTTGTCGATGATTTTCCCGGCATACGGGCGGCTGAGCAGGGTGGCCAGGTATTGCACGCTGATCACCAGACCCGCGATCACCGCGCCGAAGCCCAGGTCGCTGTGGACGTAACCGGGCAATACGGCCAGGGGGATGCCGATGTTCAGGTAGCCGATGAAGGTGAAAAGGACGATGGAAACAACTTGCAGCGTGACCGCCAGGGGGCGCTGGTTTTCAGGCATGGGTAAAGGTCCACGGTAAAGCAGGATAGATAGGCTGCTTATGATAGCGGTGTGGACGGTCACAGGTTGTGAAAAAGTAAAACTATTTGCCGGGCGGCGTCATTCAGGTTTGGCGGGAGCAACCAGCTGCGTGGTGACCAGGGCGGCCAGCGCATTTTCCTGGGTGCCGAAACGGGCGAGCAAGGCGGCTTGTTTCTCGGGGGAGAGGCGATTCCAGATCTCGATCATTTTCTCGGCGGTGCCGATCAGGACGCTGGCCTGCTTTTCATCAAAGGTTTCGCTGAATTCATCGGTCATGGTGCAGGCTCGCGTTTCAGGCAGTGTGGAAAGCGCATGTTAGCGCTTTCCACACGGTCTGTACGGCGGGTGTTTCAGTCTTCTCTGTCAGCCTGGCGGCTGTCAGTGGCTTCTTTCGGCTGGGGCTGTTGAGCTCCGGCTTGCTGCGTGGTCGTCTGCTCAGGTACGTGCAGGCTTGGGAAGGGGAGATTAGGAATCTCGTGCATAGTCGCGCTCCTCGCTAAGTCTGTTGATAGATCTGGTAGATCCGCGCTTTAAAGAAAGCCTGGGCAGGATACAGCACTGAAAATGACAAACAGACTTTTATATCCATTTGTTTCGACGGATGGGAACTTCTAGACAGGTCGGTAACAGCGACGCAGAACAAATGTGGGAGCGAGCTTGCTCGCGATGGCGGAGTGTCATTCAACGGTGAGATTGACTGATAGACCGCTATCGCGAGCAAGCTCGCTCCCACAGGGGGGGCAGGCCTTGGGAGGTTACTTGCAGACCTTGGCAATCGCCTCGGCCAGCAGGTCCAGACGCGTGGCATCGATGCCTGCGACGTTGGCCCGGCCGGAGTTGACCATGTACACGCTGTGATGCTCACGCAGTTGCTTGACCTGCTCCGGCGACAAGCCGGTGTAGGAAAACATCCCGCGTTGCACGCCAATGTGCGCAAAGCGTTCGCGCAAACCGTGAGGCTCCAGTGCTTCGACCAGGCCGCTGCGCAGTTGGGCGATCCGCAGGCGCATGGCTTCCACTTCGTCAGCCCAGAGGTTTTTCAGCTCCGGGTCGCCAAGGATGGTCGCGACCACGGCAGCACCGTGATCTGGCGGCGTCGACCACAGGTTGCGGGCGATGTTGGCCAGCTGGCTGCGAATGTCGGTCAGCTTGTCGGCGGTTTTCGCGCAGACAATCAGCGCGCCGGTGCGGTCGCGGTACAGGCCGAAGTTTTTCGAGCAGGAACTGGTGATCAGCAGTTCCGGCAACTCGGCGGCGAACAGCCGGGTCGACCAGGCATCCTGTTCCAGACCATCGCCGAATCCTTGATACGCGAAGTCGATCAGTGGCAGCAGTTCGCGCTTGCGTACTACCTCCAGCACCCTCTGCCAGTCATCCTGGGACAGGTCGAAACCGGTCGGGTTGTGGCAGCAGGCGTGCAGCAACACCACGTCACCCTTGGGGGCTTCGTTGAGCGCCGCCAGCATGCCATCGACATCCAGTCGATTGTCACTGCCGACGTAGGGGTAGTGGCTGACCTTGACCTTGGCGGCCGCGAAAATGCTTTCGTGGATCGGCCAGGTCGGGTTGCTCAACCACACGCCGCGCCCCGGCAGGCATTGGGCGATGAAATCCGCACTCAGACGCAAAGCTCCGGTGCCGCCCGGAGTCTGGGTGGCGCCGGCGCGTTGTGCGCTGATCAGCTTCGAGTCGGCGCCCAGCACCAGCTCATTGATGGCCTTGCCGAACGCCGGCTCGCCGTGCCCACCGATGTAGGTCTTGGTGGACTGACGGTCCACCAGGCGCTGCTCGGCAAGCTTCACCGATTCGAGAATCGGCGTCAGGCCCTGGGCGTCTTTGTAGACACCCACGCCCAAATCGAACTTGCGCGGGTTCGGGTCCTGCGCGTAGGCCTCCATCAGGCCGAGGATCGGGTCGCCAGGCACTCGACCGATGGCGTCGAAATGCATTACTTGCGGCCCTCGGCGTCCTTGGCCACTTCGTCAGTGCGCGCGGCCATGATGAAGTCGTTGCGGTGCAGGCCCTTGATCGAATGACTCCACCAGGTCACGGTGACTTTGCCCCACTCGGTCAGCAGGCCCGGGTGATGGCCTTCAGCTTCGGAAATTTCACCGACGGCGTTGGTGAACGCCAGGGCGTGCTTGAAGTTCTTGAACAGGAAGACCTTTTCCAGCTGCATGATGCTGTCACGTACTTCGATGTTCCAGTCCGGGATCTGCTTGATCAGGATCGGCAGTTCTTCATCGCTGACTTGTGGGGCGTCGGCGCGGCAGGCTTCGCAATGGGCTTGGTTCAAAGTGGACATGGTGTGTTTCCTGAAATCGAGTGTTTTTATATCGGTCGACAGTACCGTCACGCTAAACCAAAGCGACGGTGACTGACAGACTCACTTGTCAGCAAAAGTCGCGGTTCACGCAGCCTTTGGCGGAAATTTCGGTGTGTGCAGACCCAGCTGCATCGCTTGCTTGACCATGCCCATGATGTCTTCGTGGGCCAGGTCGAACAGGCGCTTGAGGTTCGGCAGAACGAAGTACAGGGGCTGCAGGATGTCGATGCGGTAAGGCGTGCGCATGCATTCCAGCGGGTCGAAAGCTTGATGTTCAGGCTCGTTCGACAGGCAGTAAACGGTTTCCTTCGGTGAAGACAGAATGCCGCCGCCGTAGATGCGCTGGCCTTGCGGGGTATCGACCAGGCCGAACTCGATGGTCATCCAGTACAGGCGCGCCAGGTACACGCGTTCTTCCTTCGAAGCCTTGAGGCCGAGTTTGCCGTAGGTGTGGGTGAATTCGGCGAACCAGGGGTTGGTCAGCAGCGGGCAGTGACCAAAGATCTCGTGGAAAATGTCCGGCTCTTGCAGGTAGTCCAGTTCTTCGCGGGTACGAATAAAGGTCGCCACCGGAAACTGCTTGCTGGCCAGCAGTTCGAAAAAGGTCTGGAAGGGAATCAGTGCGGGAACCCGGGCAACCTGCCAACCGGTGGTTTCACCGAGGACCTTGTTGATTTCGCCGAGTTGAGGAATGCGGTCGTGGGGCAGACCGAGTTTTTCGATACCGTCCAGGTACTCCTGGCACGCACGCCCTTCGATCACTTTCAGTTGACGAGTGATCAGCGTGTTCCACACCGCGTGTTCTTCGGCGGGGTAGTCGATAAAACCTTGCGCATCGGGCTCGCGAGCCACGTATTGCGTCTGCTTCATGCTGCTCTCCTGCTAGGGAATTTCGTTCTTGTTATGTACTGCTATGGACCTAGAAATACCCCAAGGATTGCACCGTTGCAGCAGGTGCTCGGCGTCTCGGGCAGGAAAACCCCTCGATAATCGTAAAGTTTTCGTTACGTTATGGTGGTTGGCGCGTAGCTACTGAGATTTGCAGGTATGAAAAGCGCTTTGTCTGTCACATAATCTTGACGACTTTCTGAGTGCCTCGGCAGAAAAATATGCCCGAAGGCGCTGCAATACCCTTGTGGGAGCGAGCTTGCTCGCGATGAGGGTGTGTCAGAAGAGATTAATTTGCATGACCCACCGCTATCGCGAGCAAGCTCGCTCCCACAGGTTCAATCACTGCTTTTTCGGGCCTTTATATGCGTATCAAAGTCCATTGCCAGAACCGCATCGGCATCCTGCGCGACATTCTCAATCTGTTGGTGGAGTACGGGATCAACGTGGCCCGCGGCGAGGTGGGCGGTGAGCATGGCAATGCCATCTACCTGCATTGCCCGAACCTGATCAACATTCAGTTCCAGGCCTTGCGACCGAAATTCGAAGCGATTGCCGGGGTTTTTGGCGTCAAGCGTGTAGGGCTGATGCCCAGCGAGCGTCGGCACATGGAGCTCAATGCACTGCTCGGTGCGCTGGAGTTTCCGGTGCTGTCGATCGACATGGGCGGTTCCATCGTCGCGGCCAACCGTGCGGCGGCGCAGTTGCTCGGGGTGCGGGTCGACGAGGTGCCGGGGATTCCCCTGTCGCGGTACGCCGAAGATTTCGATCTGCCGGAACTGGTGCGCGCCAACAAGTCGCGGATCAACGGGCTGCGGGTGAAGGTCAAGGGCGATGTGTTCCTGGCCGACATCGCGCCATTGCAATCGGAACACGACGACAGCGAGGCCATGGCCGGTGCGGTGCTGACGCTGCACCGCGCCGACCGGGTGGGCGAACGCATCTACAACGTGCGCAAGCAGGAGTTGCGTGGCTTCGACAGCATCTTCCAGAGCTCGAAAGTCATGGCCGCGGTGGTGCGCGAAGCACGGCGCATGGCGCCACTGGATGCGCCGCTGTTGATAGAAGGCGAAACCGGTACCGGCAAAGAGTTGTTGGCGCGGGCCTGCCATCTGGCCAGTCCTCGCGGGCAGTCGCCATTGATGGCGCTCAATTGCGCCGGTCTGCCGGAGTCCATGGCCGAGACGGAGTTGTTCGGTTACGGCCCGGGTGCCTTTGAAGGGGCGCGGGCCGAGGGCAAGCTCGGGCTGCTGGAATTGACGGCGGGCGGTACGCTGTTTCTCGATGGCGTCGGGGAAATGAGTCCGCGCTTGCAGGTGAAATTGCTGCGCTTTTTGCAGGATGGCTGCTTCCGTCGTGTGGGCAGTGATGAAGAGGTCTACCTCGACGTGCGAGTGATCTGCGCGACCCAGGTCGACCTGTCCGAATTGTGCGCTCGCGGCGAGTTCCGCCAGGACCTGTATCACCGCTTGAATGTGTTGTCGCTGCACATCCCGCCGTTGCGCGAATGCCTCGACGGCTTGACGCCGCTGGTGGAGCACTTCCTCGATCAGGCAAGCCGGCAGATTGGCTGTCCGCTGCCCAAACTCGCTCCGGCGGCCATGGAGCGGCTCAGTCATTACCATTGGCCGGGTAACGTGCGGCAACTGGAGAACGTGCTGTTCCAGGCGGTTTCCCTGTGCGACGGCGGCACGGTCAAGGCCGAGCATATTCGCCTGCCGGATTATGGCGTGCGTCAGCCCCTTGGCGATTTTTCGCTGGAGGGGGGGCTGGACGAAATCGTCGGGCGTTTCGAAAAAGCCGTGCTGGAGCGGCTGTATTCCGAGCATCCGAGCAGTCGGCAACTGGGCAAGCGCCTGGGGGTTTCGCATACCACCATTGCCAACAAGTTGCGTGAGTACGACGTCGGCAAAGAGTCGGGTATCGCCTAGGTCCTGTAGCAGCTGCCGAGCCTGCGAGGCTGCGTTCGGCGGCGAAGCCGTCGTGAGGCCAGACGCAGCGGTGTGCCAGGAAGACCAGGCATGCGGAATTTACGACGGCTTCGCCGCCGAACGCAGCCTCGCAGGCTCGGCAGCTGCTACAGGGGTTTCGGCGAACTCTTGAGGTCGACGTTTGCCGTAAGCGGCATGACACCGCCGGTTTTTCGTCTCTGATACAAATCACAAATCCCCTCTGAATCCTCAAAGCCCCCTGTTTGCCGGGCCTGGCGCCGCCAAAAACAAGTTGGTCTGCTAATTGCTTATGGCTCAGCAGTACAGCAGTGGACGGCAAACGTCCGGCAGGCAGAGGACAGAGTGTGGACAAGTACCTTTATGTGGCAATGACCGGCGCCAGCCAGAATGCACTGGCGCAAAAGGCTCATGCCAACAACCTCGCGAACATCTCCACCAACGGCTTCCAGAAAGACCTGGAGCAGGCCCGTTCGATGCCGGTGTTCGGTGACAGCTTTCCGGCGCGTGCGTTTGCCATGTCCGAGCGCCCGGCCACCGATTTCTCCCCCGGCTCAATGGTGGAAACCGGTCGCGACCTCGACGTTGCCGTGCAAGGCAACGGCTGGATTGCCGTACAGAATCCCGACGGCGGTGAAAGCTATGTGCGCACCGGCAGCCTGAACGTTGACGCCCTGGGCGTGCTGCGCGCCGGCAACGGCATGCCGGTCATGGGCAATGGCGGGCCGATTGCGGTGCCGCCCGAGCAGCAGATCGAAGTCGGTGAAGACGGCACCATCAGCATCCGCGCGATGGGCGAGGGGCCTCGGGTGATGGCTGAAGTCGACCGCATCAAGCTGGTCAACCCGGACCTCAAGAACATGACCAAGGGCCTGGATGGTTCGATCCACACCAAGGACGGCAAGCCGGCGCAGGCCGATGCCAACGTCAAGCTGGTGTCCGGGTTCCTCGAGTCGAGCAACGTCAATGCCGTGGAAGAGATGACCTCGGTACTGGCCTTGTCCAAGCAGTTCGAGCTGCACATCAAGATGATGAACACCGCCAAAGACGATGACCAGGCCATGGCTCGGGTCTTGCAGATCAGCTAATTACCAGAACGTCGCGCCGTAAAACAGGCGCACGAGGAGAATCGAATGCTTCCGGCTCTATGGGTTGCCAAAACAGGTTTGTCCGCCCAGGACACCAACCTGACCACCATTTCCAACAACCTGGCCAACGTGTCGACCACGGGTTTCAAACGTGACCGCGCCGAGTTCCAGGACCTGCTCTATCAGATCAAGCGTCAACCAGGCGCCCAGTCGACCCAGGACAGCGAACTGCCGTCGGGTCTGCAACTGGGTACCGGTGTGCGCATCGTCGGCACCCAGAAAAACTTCACCGCCGGCAGCCTGCAAACCACCGAGCAGCCACTGGACATGGCCATCGACGGTCGCGGTTTCTTCCAGATCCTGCAACCGGACGGCACTACGTCCTACACCCGCGACGGTACGTTCCACCTGGACTCCAACGGTCAGATCGTCAACGCCAGCGGCTTTGCCCTGGAGCCGGCCATTGTCATTCCGAACGACGCGCAGACCTTCACGGTCGGTCGCGACGGCACGGTGTCCATCACCGTTGCCGGCAACCCGGCTGCCCAGGTGATCGGCAACCTGCAAACCGCCGACTTCATCAACCCGGCCGGCCTGCAGGCAGTGGGCAACAACCTGTTCCTGGAAACCGCTGCCAGTGGCGCGCCGCAAGTCGGCACACCGGGCCTGAACGGTTTCGGCACCACCCTGCAGAACACCCTGGAAACGTCCAACGTCAGTACCGTTGAGGAGATGGTCAACATGATCACCACCCAGCGTGCCTACGAGATGAACTCCAAGGTGATCTCCACCGCCGACCAGATGCTCTCGTTCGTAACGCAGAATCTGTAATCAGTCTATGAGGCGGCCATGAGGCTGCCTGCAACACCGTGAGGTAGGGTCATGAATCGCTATGTATCTGTTCTGGCACTGAGTGGGATCGCCGCGCTCGCAGGTTGCGTGCCTGCGACGCCCAAGCCCAATGACCCTTACTACGCTCCGGTGTTGCCGCGCACGCCGTTGCCGGCGGCCGCGAACAATGGCTCGATCTACCAGGCCGGTTTCGAACAGAACCTCTACAGCGACCGCAAGGCGTTCCGGATCGGTGACATCATCACCATCACCCTGAACGAAAGGACCCAGGCCAGCAAAAACGCCAACTCGCAAATTGGCAAGAACAGCAAGGCCAACATCGGCCTGACCTCGCTGTTCGGCACCAGCGCCACCACCAACAACCCGTTCGGTGATGGCGACCTGAGCCTGAGCGCCAGCTACGAAGGCGACCGCGCGACCAAGGGTGACAGCAAGGCGGCGCAGGGCAACACCCTGACCGGTTCGATCACCGTGACCGTCGCCGATGTGTTGCCCAACGGCATCATCGCGGTGCGCGGCGAGAAGTGGATGACCCTCAACACCGGCGATGAACTGGTACGGATTGCCGGCCTCGTTCGCGCCGATGACATCTCTACTGACAACACCGTGTCGTCGACCCGTGTTGCCGATGCACGCATCACCTACTCGGGCACCGGCTCGTTTGCCGATGCGAGTCAGCCGGGCTGGTTCGACCGTTTCTTCCTCAGCCCGCTGTTCCCTTTCTAGGTGGCTTTCCCGTTGAGCATGTTGAACTTCAAACACCTTATGGTGGCCGCCCTGATGCTGTCGGCAGCCTTCAATGCTCAAGCCGAGCGCCTGAAGGACATCGCCAGCATTTCCGGCGTGCGCTCCAACCAATTGATCGGTTACGGCCTGGTGGTCGGGCTTAACGGCACCGGTGACCAGACGACGCAAACCCCGTTCACCCTGCAGACCTTCAACAACATGCTCTCGCAGTTCGGCATCAAGGTGCCGCCGGGCTCGGGCAACGTGCAGTTGAAGAACGTCGCGGCGGTGTCGATCAGTGCCGATTTGCCAGCGTTCGCCAAGCCGGGGCAGCAGGTCGACATCACTGTTTCGTCCATCGGCAACTCCAAGAGTTTGCGCGGCGGCACATTGCTGCTGACGCCACTCAAAGGTATCGACGGTAACGTCTATGCGGTGGCCCAGGGCAATCTGGTGGTTGGCGGGTTCGATGCCGAAGGGCGCGACGGCTCGAAGATCACCGTCAACGTTCCGTCGGCCGGTCGCATCCCCGGTGGTGCATCGGTGGAGCGCGCGGTACCGAGCGGTTTCAACCAGGGCAACAGCCTGACGCTGAACCTCAACCGCTCCGACTTCACCACAGCCAAGCGCGTCGTCGACAAGATCAACGACATGCTCGGCCCTGGCGTGGCCCAGGCCATCGACGGCGGTTCGATTCGCGTCACCGCGCCGCTCGATCCGAGCCAGCGGGTCGACTACCTGTCGATCCTGGAGAACCTGGAAATCGATCCGGGCCAGGCGGTGGCGAAAGTCATCATCAACTCCCGTACCGGCACCATCGTGATCGGCCAGAACGTCAAGGTTTCCCCGGCCGCCGTGACCCACGGCAGCCTGACCGTGACCATCACCGAAGACCCGATCGTCAGTCAGCCCGGCCCGCTGTCCAATGGCACGACGGCGGTGGTGCCGCGTTCGAAGGTCAACGCCCAGCAGGAAGCCAAGCCGATGTTCAAGTTCGGCCCTGGCACCACCCTCGACGAGATCGTGCGTGCGGTGAACCAGGTCGGCGCGGCACCGGGTGACTTGATGGCCATCCTCGAAGCGCTGAAGCAGGCCGGCGCCCTGCAAGCCGACCTGATCGTGATCTGAGGACGGCCATCGTGGATATGCGCAAGAGCGGTCTGGTCAGCAGCAGCGATTCGGGCTCCTATTCGGACCTCAATCGTCTGAATCAGCTCAAGGTCGGCGACAAGAACAGCGACGGCAACCTGCGCAAGGTGGCGCAGGAGTTCGAATCGCTGTTCCTCGGGGAAATGCTCAAGTCGATGCGCTCGGCCACCGAGGCGCTGGGGCAGGACAATCCGATGAACACCCCGGCGGCCAAGCAGTACCAGGAAATGTACGACCAGCAGTTGGCCGTTTCCATGTCCCGCGAGGGCGGTGGTATCGGCCTGGCAGACGTGCTGATGCGCCAGATGTCGAAGAACAAACCGCTGGCGCCGGGTGAGGCCGCCGCAGCGTCTCTGGCCAGGCAAGAGGCCGCGAAAGCAGCCGTGCAAACGCCGGTGGCGGCCGGCACGGCGGCAATCAACGGACCGCTGTCGCGGGTCAATGGCCAGCGTCCGTTGTGGGCTTCGCGCTCGGTCCATGCGCCGCAGGAGGCGGGTGAGGGTGGTCATCGCAATGACATGGCGCTGATCAATCAGCGACGCCTGGCATTGCCGCCGAAGCTGGCTGATCGCTTGTTGGCAGGGCTGGTGCCTTCGGCGACGACCACGGCTACGACGGTCCATAAAACGCAATTGCCAGAGCGTACGACGACCACCGGCTCGGGGGCGCTGTACAACGGCGACTGGCTGGCGAACGCGCAGCAGGCTGCCGGCGGTGGCATGCAGATTTACGGTCGCGCCATGGCGCAGATTCCTCTGGCGCCGGCGAAGAAAGCCTTCAATTCCGCCGACGATTTCGTCAACACCATGTTGCCGATGGCCAGGGAAGCGGCGGCCCGGATTGGTGTCGATCCACGTTACCTGGTGGCTCAGGCAGCCCTGGAAACCGGTTGGGGCAAATCGGTCATGCGCCAGCAGGACGGCAGCAGCAGCCACAACCTGTTCGGCATCAAGGCCGGCAACAGTTGGCAGGGCAATTCGGCGCGGGCGATCACCAGCGAATTCAGAAACGGGCAGATGGTCAAGGAGACGGCGCAGTTCCGTTCCTACGACTCTTACAAGGACAGCTTCCACGACCTTGTGACTTTGCTGCAGACCAATAATCGCTATCAAGATGTCGTGAAGTCGGCCGATAACCCAGAACAGTTTGTACGCGAGTTGCAGAAGGCCGGTTACGCAACCGACCCGGACTACGCAAGCAAGATTTCGCAGATAGCCAGGCAGATGACGAGTTACCAGAACTACGCTGCGGCGGGCGTTTCCACCACGCCTTTATAGGCACAAGGTATAAGGTCTGAACCATGAGTTTGCTCAATATCGGGATGTCGGGGCTGTCCGCCAGCCACGCTTCGTTGGTGACTACCGGTAATAACATTTCCAACGTCGATACCGTCGGGTACTCGCGCCAACAAACTGTACAGGGCACCAAAGGCTCTATTCAGTACGGCAATGTGTTCATCGGCACCGGCACGACGCTGGCCGATGTGCGTCGGGTGTACAACAGCTACCTCGATGCACAGTTGCAGACCACTACTTCGCTCAACGGGTATGCGCAGGCTTATCTGGGGCAGGCCACTCAGGTGGACAAACTGCTGTCCGACAGTGGCACCGGCATCACCAAAACACTGCAGTCGTTCTTCTCGTCGTTGCAGACGCTGTCCGCCAGCTCCAACGACAACGCTGCACGCCAGGCGCTGTTGACCAATGCCCAGGGCTTGAGCAGCCGCTTCAACGCCATGTCCCAGCAGTTGACGCAACAGAACACCTACATCAACGATCAGTTGGGCTCGATGGCCGAACAGGTCAACAAGCTGGCATCGACTGTCGCGGCGTACAACAAGAGAATCAGTGAAGTCAGCGGTTCGAGTGGCGCGCCCAACGAGCTGCTGGACCAGCGCAACGAAACCATTCGCCAGCTCAACGAGCTGGTCGGCACTCAGGTCACCGAAACCGAAGGCCGGCTGGATATCTACCTGGGTAGCGGCCAGCCGTTGGTTGTCGGCGACACGGTCAATAAATTGCGCATGGCGGCAGACCCGACCGACCCGACCCGTTCCTCGATCATCATGGATCGTGGCAGTTCGTCGATCGACATCACGGGCGTGATGAGCGGCGGCCAGATGGGGGGGTTGATGCGCTATCGCACTGAAGTATTGACGCCAGCGGTCAATGGCCTGGGTCGCATCGCCATGGTTGTGGCGGATCAGGTCAACAAGCAGTTGGGGCAGGGCCTGGACCAGAACGGCAACTTCGGCGCGGCGCTGTTCAACAACATCAACAGCGCGGCGGCCATCAGTCAGCGCAGCATCGCCAGTGCGAGCAACAACCCGGCCTCCGGCAACCTGAACGTCACGATCAAGGACACCAGCAAGCTGCAGGCCAGTGACTATCAGGTGTCCATCACGGCCACGGGCTACAACGTGCGTCGCTTGTCGGATAACACCGACATGGGCAACTTCGCTTTCGCAACACCTCCTGCTGCTGATCCGGTCATCGATGGCTTCAGCCTGAGCCTGAACGCAGGTTCGGTAACCGCCGGCGACAGCTTCAAGATTACCCCGACGCGCAGCTCCGCCGCGGACATGACCACGGTCATGACCGACGCCAAAACCCTGGCTACGGCCGCTCCGCTGAGCTCTTCCAAAGCCTCGGGCAATGACGGCACCGGTGCTGTCAGTCAGCCGAAACTGAACACTGCCCTGGATATCTACGATCCGGTCCAGCGTCTGGAAGTGCAGACGGCGGTCAAGGCATCGATGCCGGTTCGCATGCTCATGACCAGCGCCACGGCCTATGAAGTGTTCGACGCCAAGGGCAACAGCATCGGTACCGGCAACATCGTGCCAGGACAGAACAACGACCTGAACATTGCCGTGCCTTACACCGATGCCGGTGGCAACGCCAAAACCTTCAGCGTGGGGATGACCGTCAGCGGCAGCCCGGCTTCGGGCGACAGTTTCAACATTTCCATGACCGCGGCCGGCAGCACCGACAACCGCAACGCTTCGGCCTTGCTCGGTCTGCAAACCAAGGCAACGGTGGGTGCCACTGCCACTAGCCCGGGTGTGAGTTTTACCGAGGCTTATGGTGGCCTGGTGTCAAGCGTTGGTTCCCAGACCAAGCAGGCCCAGATGGACGGTACGGCCACTGACACCATCCTGACCGGGGCGCGAAACGCCCGTGACTCGCTGTCGGGGGTCGATCTCGATGAAGAGGCCGGTAACCTGACCAAGTTTCAGCAGTACTACACGGCGTCTTCGCAGATCATCAAGACTGCGCAGGAAATTTTCAGCACTCTGATCAATGCCCTTTAAGGAGCCGTGGAACATGCGCATTTCTACAGCACAGTATTACGCGACGACGGCTGCCAACTACTCTCGCAACCTCAATAACGTGATGAAGACGGCCGAGCAGGCCAGCAGCGGCATCAAGCTTGAGACGGCGGCGGATGATCCGGTCGGCGCAGCCCGCCTTCTGCAACTTGAGCAGCAAAAAGCCATGTTGGGTCAGTACACCACCAACATCAACGCGTTGAACACGGCTCAAGCGCAAGAAGAGGGCGTGCTGGACAGCGTCAACAACGTACTGCAAAAAGTCAGCGAGTTGGCGATACGTGCCGGTGGCGGTTCGTTGAATGACGATGACCGTAAATCCATTGCCGCAGAACTCAAGCAGTCCGAAGAGCAGTTGCTGAGCTTGATGAACAGCAAGGACGCCAACGGCAAGTACATCTTCTCCGGCGCCAGCAACAATACTCAGCCGTTTGTGCGCAACAGTGACGGCACCTACAGCTATCAGGGTGACCAGACTCAACTGGAGCTGAAGATCGGTGACTCGATGTCGCTGGGCCTGAACGATACCGGTTGGGACGTTTTCCAGCAGGCGATCAACGCCGCTCGCAGTTCGACCACCATGCTCACGCCACCCGTCGATGATGGGCGCGTCAGTCTGTCGCCAGGCCTGGTGAGCTCCGGTCCGGCCTTCGATGCGAACTTCCGCGGCGGCGAGCCTTACAAGTTGCAGTTCACCAGCAGCACCCAGTTCGTGATCACCGATGCCACCGGCGCCGACAGGACTGCCGAGGCGACTGGCGGAGGGGTGTTCGACCCGAATGCCAAGGGCGGCTCCGACATCAACTTCCGCGGCGTGACGTTCAAACTGGACATCACTCCCCAGGCTGGCGATAACGCCACCAACATCGATGGCTTCATCGCCACTCACAGTTTCGAGTTGTCGGCCAAGCCGGACAGCTTCGTCAGCAATCGTGCCCCGAGCAACGGATCGACGGTTGTCGTGAGCAATGCAACGGTGAGCAACGCCGCTGATTACAACAGCTTTTTCCCTGAAGGCGGGGCGGTCCTGAAGTTCACCGGTCCCGGGACCTTCGATCTGTACGCCCGTCCGTTGACCGGTAGCAGCACGCCGGTAACCTCAGGGACCGTGGTGGCTGGCGTGGCGACAGCGGCCGGTGTCGACTTTACCCTGAGTGGCGGCACGCCTCCCGGCGTGCTCAATTCGGGTGACCAGTTCGATATCGCGGTCAATACGCACCAGACTCAGAGCGTACTCGACACCATCAGCCAGCTGCGTTCGGCGCTCGACGCGCCGACCCAGGGCAACCCGACCGCGCAGCGTTTTCTGGAAGACACGGTGGCTTCGGCCATTGCCAACCTGAACAACGGCAAGAATCAGGTCGACCTGGCGCGTGGCGCGATCGGTGCCCGGGGCAATGTGATGGACATGCAGACGGACCAGAACTCCAGCACCGGCCTGATCAACGAATCGACGGGTAACTCGATCAAGAATGCCGACCCGGCGGAAGTGCTGACGCGTCTGACCTTGCAGCAAACCATGCTGCAGGCCGCGCAACTGGCCTTCGCCAAGGTTTCCCAGTTGAGCCTGTTCAACAAGCTTTGAGTCGGTCTTGACCGCTCGCGGCCAGCCCCTGTCACAGGGGGCTGGCTTTTTTTTGCTTTTTTTGGGGGTAGAGCGAGGCGGGGCGGGGCGGGATCTGGACCACAAAATCAAATAAAGCGGTGAACTCTGAGTGACCCGTCAGTCAAAACGCGCATCTTCACTGTATCCTGTCTGCGGGCGGTGAAGGTGGCGGGCTGTTCAAGGTGTTTTTCTTGAGCCCCGATGTTGCCTCCTCTGGGGCCAGGCCCTGACTGTAGACGCCCTCGATTCAGCGAGCGGCGATGTTCAGCTGTTTATTATTGGGAAGCCATAATGATTGGCATAAAAAATATAGCGAGTTACGTGCCGGCAGCCGGGATTGATAATTACGCCCAGGGTGCAAAGTTCGACAAGGACGAAACCTTTATCCTTGGCAAAATCGGTTCTGCGTTTTTGCCGCGCATGGATGCTGATCAGGAAACTTCCGATTTGTGTGTCGAAGCGGCCAATGCGCTGTTCGCCGCCAGTCCAGAACTCAAGCGTGATTCCATTGACTGCTTGATCGTCGTCACCCAGAACGGTGATGAAGAAGGGTTGCCGCACACCGCCGCAATCGTTCAGGACAAGCTGGGCTTGCCGACCCATGTCGCCGCTTTCGATATTTCCCTCGGTTGTTCCGGTTACGTGTACGGCATCTATGCGATCAAAGGCTTCATGGAAGCGGCAGGGCTGAAAAATGGCCTGCTGATCACCGCCGATCCTTATTCGAAGATCGTCGACCCGGAAGACCGCAACACCACGATGCTGTTCGGCGATGCCGCTACCGCCACCTGGATGGGCGAAAACGCTGTCTGGCAGCTCGGCAAGTCGAAGTTCGGCACTGACGGTTCCGGTGCGCCGCATCTGAAAGTCTCTGACGGTGTGTTCTTCATGAATGGTCGTCAGGTGTTCAACTTTGCCTTGTTGAAAGTCCCGGCGCACCTGCATGAGTTGCTGGATGAGTCCAATCTGCAAGCGCAGGATATCGATGCCTTCTGCATTCACCAGGGCAGTGCGGCTATCGTCGATGCCGTGGCACGCCGCTTTGAAGAAGGTGATCCGGAGAAGTTCGTCAAGGACATGCTCGAAACCGGTAATACCGTCTCGTCGAGTATTCCGCTGCTGTTGCAGAACCACGTGTTCGATTCCAAGTGGACCCGTGTGGCCATCAGCGGCTTCGGTGTAGGCCTGTCGTGGGGCTCGGCGATTCTTTATCGCGGCTGACCGGCTCGGTCGCAGTGGCAATAAAAAACGCCCGGAAATTTACATTTCCGGGCGTTTTGCGTTTTTCTGACGCCGACTTTCTGGCTCCAATGCCTTGAAAATAAAGGGCTGGCACCCTGCCACTAAAAATTTCAAAAAAACCCCTCAAGCAAAGCCTCATCACGACGATAACTATTACGTAGGTTCTCTAGGCCACACCAGGCGGTAGCCAGGGCCGGAAGCCGCAGTATCCATCCAACGAGGATTTCGTCATGGCTTTAACCGTAAACACCAACCTTGCTTCCTTGACCGTTCAGAACAACCTGAACAAAGCTTCCGGCAATCTGCAAACTTCGATGCAGCGCCTGTCCTCCGGCCTGCGTATCAACAGCGCTAAAGACGACGCTGCCGGCCTGCAGATTTCCAACCGTCTGACCAGCCAGATCAACGGCCTGGGCACTGCCATCAAGAACGCCGGTGACGGTATCTCCATCGCGCAAACGGCTGAAGGCGCGATGCAGGAATCCACCAACATCCTGCAGAAAATGCGTACCCTGGCTCTGGCTTCCGCGAACGGCTCGCCAAGCGCTGAAGACCGTAAGTCGAACGACGCTGAATACTCCGCACTGAGCTCCGAGCTGACCCGTATCGCTACCACCACTACTTTCGGTGGTCGTAACCTGCTGGACGGTTCTTTCGGTACCACCGCTTTCCAGGTAGGCGCCAACGCTAACCAGACTATCAACATGACTCTGGGTGACGTATCGGCTAGCAACATTGGTTCGCAGCAAGTAAAAAGCGTTGGCATCACACCAACTGCGACCGGTGTTCGGGCCAACGCGATCACTGTAAACGGTAGTGGTCAAAGTGTTACTGTGAACACCCTCGCAGGTGCTTCGGCCAAGACTATCGCTGCTGCGCTGGACGGCGCTGTTAGCGGTCTGTCTGCTTCTGCCAGCACTGAAGCTACTTTCACTACCGCCACTCCTGCTATTGCTGCCGCTAAATTCGACTTGACGGTGGGTGGTGCTACAACTTCCTTTGTTGGTGTGACCAGCCTCTCTGATCTGGCCGATCAACTGAAGTCGGGCGCTGCCAAATTGGGTATCAGTGTCAACTTTGATGCCAAAGCGAATACCCTGTCGGTAAAATCTGATACCGGCGAAAACCTTAAATTCACTAACGTCACTTTGGGTACAGCGGGTGATATCACCGTTGCAACCAAAAACGCTTCTGGCGCCCTCGGCGGCTCTGCTGGTCTTGCCAACGGTTTTATCGCCACTGGTGCGGTCTCTCTGAACTCCAGCTCCAGCTACTCGATGACTGAAGCCGCTGCCGGTGGTTTGACCGACATGTTTGGTGCTCTTTCTGTCAGCTCCGCCAAGACCACAGTTTCCAATACCAACGTGACCACTGCCGCCAACGCGCAAAACGCAATCGACGTGATCACCAAGGCGATCAGCAACATCGACTCCCAGCGTGCTGACCTCGGTGCTGTACAAAACCGTTTCGATAACACCGTTGCCAACCTGCGCAGCATCTCGGACAACTCCACTGCTGCTCGTGGCGTGATCCAGGACGTCGACTTCGCGTCGGAAACTGCTCAGTTGACCAAGCAACAAACCCTGCAACAGGCTTCCACAGCGATCCTGTCGCAAGCTAACCAGCTGCCATCGGCTGTACTGAAGCTGCTGGGTTAATTCCATCGCTTGGTGAATGACGGAAGGGCGCGTTTACGCGCCCTTTTGTTTTTTTCATGATCAGGAGATTAGGCATGGATATGAGCGTCAAGTTGAACCAGTCCTATCCCGCCGTTGCCCCTCAGGGCGTAATGCCGAATATCGCTGGAAAACCGGAGCAGCCCAAGGTTGAAGAGGTGAAAGCCTCGAACTCCGAGCCAAAACGGGACGAGCTGGAAAAAGCGGTCACCGATATTCAGGAATTTGTCCAGGCGGCCCAGCGCAACCTGGATTTTTCCATTGATGACTCCACTGGCCGGGTCGTGGTCAAGGTCATCGCAACCGAAACGGGTCTCGTGATTCGTCAGATCCCGTCGGAAGCTGCACTAAAACTGGCCCAAAGCCTGTCGGACGCCAGTAGTTTGTTGTTTGACGGCAAGGTCTGAGCTGGCATGAATTTTGTTGCTGTCGCTGTTTAAGGCGTTCCTGGTCAAGAAAACGGCAGCCACTGGATAAGGAGAGAGATGATGGCGGGTACAACGGTTAGCGGTATTGGTTCGAACATCGATACCCAGGCGATTGTGAAGTCTTTGGTGGACTCCGAGAGAGCGCCGAAGCAGACGCAGATCAACAACCAAACGCTGAAAGCAACCACCTCGCTGTCGTCTATCGGCAAAATCCAGGCAGCGCTGGACGCTTTCCGCGGCGCGATGGACAACATGAAAGCCACATCAAGCTTCAGCGGCTTGAGTGGTAATTCCTCTGACGAAAAAGTCGCCACCGTGACCACCGGGAACGGCGCGGCGGCGGGCAATTTCTCGCTGTTGGTCACTCAGTTGGCAACTGCGTCGAAAATTTCGACCAAGGTCTTCGCTGATGGTGCTTCCTCAGTGGTCAACGCCGGTTCTACACCGACCATGCTGACTATCAAGCAGGGCACTAACTCGTTCGATGTCAGTGTTCCTGCCGGCGCGACGTTGCAACAGGTCCGTGACTCGATCAACTCCCAGTATGCGAACCAGGGCTTGAGTGCGAACATCCTGACTGATGCCAGTGGTTCTCGAATGGTTTTGACCTCGTCCACCACCGGTATTGGCTCGGATCTGACTTTATTGGGCAGCTCTGGCCTGGAAACCGGCACTTCGATACTTTCTACACCACAGAACGCCAAGTACGTACTCGATGGCGTGTCAATGGATTCCAAGAGCAATACCATTGCCGATGCTGTTAGCGGGATATCGCTAAAGCTGACAGGTGTTTCTCCAGTTCCATCGGGTGGTGGGGCGGCGACCCCGGCCACCATCACGGTTTCTGCAAATACTTCGACGCTAAAGTCATCGGTCAAAGGCTTTGTTGATACTTACAACGCTCTGATTTCGGCAGTCAACAGCGAGACCAAGGTCACTACCAACGCCGATGGCTCGGTGACATCGGGTAGTCTGACGGGGGATGCCTCGTTACGTTCGCTGATGTCGGCGGTACGGACAGAGTTGAACGCCATGGGTGGCACCGGTCAGATGAAGTCCCTCGCCCAGTTTGGTGTAGAGACTGACCAGAAGACAGGATTGCTCTCGATCGATGACAAGGCGTTTAGTGCTGCGGCACTGACCAATGCCGCTGATATCAACGGAATCTTTTCAGGCGATACCGGTTTGCTTGCGCGCATGAAGTCCGCCACTGACAGCTTCGCGCAAAAAACTACCGGGGTTTTTGCCGCGCGTTCGTCGAGCCTGAGCGACAGCCTGACTGACCTGAAAAAGCAGCAGGAATCCCTCGATGCGCGGATGACCAGCCTGCAAACAAGCCTGACCGCCAAGTACACTGCGATGGACTCCCTGGTAGCCAGGCTGCGCGCCCAGAGCGACAGCATCATGACCACGCTCAATGCGCTGAACAATCCGAAGTCGGACTGATCTGGATCAGGCATAAAAAACCCAGGCAGTCTGTAATGACAGTACCTGGGTTTTTTCTTGGGTAGCGGGTCTGCGTTAAAGTTATGTGTCGACCAGTCGACATAAAGATCAGAGCCTTTCCAATTTCAAGCTGTTGTCTGTCACGAGGTAGAAACATGAACCCCATGAGAGCCCTTCGCCAATATCAGAAGGTCAATTCCCATGCCCAGATCTCTGAAGCCAACCCCCATCGCCTGGTGCAGATGCTGATGGAGGGCGGGCTGGACCGCATGGCCCAGGCCAAAGGCGCGATGGAGCGGGGCGACATCGCACTCAAGGGATTGATGATGGGTAAGGCCGTGGACATCATCATCGGCCTGCGTGATGGCTTGAACCCGGAAAAGACCGAAGATCCGGCTTCGCTGCAACAGCTCGACAATTTGTACGCCTACATGATGACCCGTCTGATGGAAGCCAATCGCGATAACAACGCGGCGATCATCGACGAGGTATCGGGTTTGCTTGAAACCCTGAAAAGCGGTTGGGATGCAATTGCCAATCAATAGGCCCGAGGGCCTGAGGATGACGTCATGAGTCAAGCACTGCGGCGCATAGAGGAAACCCGCGAAGCCCTGATCGACGCCCTGGCGGAGCGTAACTGGGATGCCATCGGCGAACTGGATGCGGCCTGTCGTGAGTGCGTCGACGAGGTGCTCAGTGAAGCGCCGATCGACGAAGACGCGGTGCGGAGCAATCTGGAAGGGTTGTTGGTGGTATACAAAGAGTTGCTGACGGCGACAATGGGCGAGCGTCAGGCGATAGTCGAAGAGATGTCGCAGATCAACCAAGCACAAAAGGCATCAAAGGTTTACCATCTGTTTGGTTAATTAACCCCAAGTTAATCCAGACATAGTGCGCCATAAATTTGACTGTGCACGGTTTTTTGACTTAACTAGTGGCTGGTTCCAGATTTCAGTCGTCTTCAGGCATAACGTGTCTGCAAGCGTCTAGCTTGCCCCAACATTTTGGGCATTGAGTTGACTAGGGAAGTTGCTATTGCATGTGGCGTGAAACCAAAATTCTGCTGATTGATGACGATAGCGTCCGCCGCCGCGACCTGGCGGTGATTTTAAATTTTCTCGGCGAAGAAAATTTACCCTGCGGTAGCCATGACTGGCAGCAGGCTGTCGGCTCTTTGTCGTCAAGTCGTGAAGTAATCTGTGTCCTGATCGGGACGGTCAATGCTCCTGGTACACTTCTGGGCTTGTTAAAGACACTCTCGACCTGGGATGAGTTCCTTCCGGTTTTGCTGATGGGCGATAATTCTTCCATTGACCTGCCGGAAGACCAGCGTCGTCGAGTGCTTTCGACCCTCGAAATGCCGCCCAGCTACAGCAAGTTGCTCGACTCGCTGCACCGTGCCCAGGTCTATCGCGAGATGTACGACCAGGCTCGCGAGCGCGGTCGTCATCGCGAACCCAACCTTTTCCGCAGTCTTGTCGGCACCAGCCGGGCGATTCAACATGTCCGCCAGATGATGCAGCAAGTCGCCGATACCGATGCCAGCGTGCTGATCCTCGGGGAGTCCGGCACCGGCAAGGAAGTGGTTGCGCGCAACCTGCATTACCATTCCAAGCGCCGCGAAGCGCCGTTCGTGCCGGTCAACTGCGGGGCGATCCCGGCGGAGTTGCTGGAAAGCGAATTGTTCGGTCATGAGAAGGGCGCCTTCACCGGTGCGATCACCAGTCGTGCCGGTCGATTCGAGCTGGCCAATGGTGGCACCCTGTTCCTCGATGAAATCGGCGACATGCCGCTGCCGATGCAGGTCAAGTTGCTGCGCGTATTGCAGGAGCGCACCTTCGAGCGCGTGGGCAGCAACAAGACCCAGAGCGTCGACGTGCGCATCATTGCGGCGACCCACAAGAATCTCGAAAGCATGATCGAGATCGGCACCTTCCGCGAAGACTTGTACTACCGCCTGAATGTGTTCCCGATCGAGATGGCGCCGCTGCGTGAGCGCGTCGAAGACATTCCACTGCTGATGAACGAGCTGATCTCGCGCATGGAGCACGAGAAGCGCGGTTCGATCCGCTTCAACTCGGCGGCGATCATGTCGCTGTGCCGTCATGGCTGGCCAGGCAACGTCCGCGAACTGGCCAACCTGGTGGAGCGCATGGCGATCATGCATCCGTACGGCGTGATCGGCGTGGTCGAGTTGCCGAAGAAGTTCCGCTATGTCGACGATGAAGACGAGCAAATGGTCGACAGTCTGCGCAGCGATCTGGAAGAACGCGTGGCCATCAACGGTCATACGCAAGACTTCACGGCCAATGCCATGTTGCCTCCGGAAGGCCTGGACCTGAAGGACTACCTCGGTGGGCTGGAGCAGGGGTTGATTCAGCAGGCGCTGGATGATGCCAATGGCATTGTGGCGCGCGCGGCCGAGCGGCTTCGTATCCGTCGTACCACGCTGGTGGAAAAGATGCGCAAGTACGGCATGAGCCGTCGAGATGGAGATGAACAGGCGGATGATTGACGCCTGTTTTCCAATCCATTCATTTATAAGAAGTTTTTTTTAGGCACGGGTATTGCTACGTCCCTCGCAACGTTCCGTTTCACTGACGGTCAGCCAAGCGAGAGAGCACGATGCCCCAAGCCGCCCAGATATCTCCTGCCTCAGATGCTTTTGGGGATGCTTCGCGGCAACCGTCGTCCGTAGAGCAGGCGAGCCGGCTTGGCCTTGAGCAGGCATTCGCGCTGTTCAATCAGATGTCGAGCCAGTTGACCGACTCCTACAGCATGCTTGAAGCCCGGGTCACCGAGCTCAAGGGTGAATTGGCAGTGGTCAGCGCACAGCGCATGCAGGAGCTGGCGGAAAAAGAACGCCTGGCCAACCGCCTGCAAAACCTCCTTGATCTGTTACCTGGCGGTGTCATCGTCATAGACGCCCAGGGCATCGTGCGCGAAGCCAATCCGGCGGCGTGCGAGTTGCTGGGGCTGCCGCTGGAAGGTGAATTGTGGCGTCACGTCATTGCCCGCTGTTTTGCGCCTCGCGAAGACGATGGTCATGAAGTCTCCCTCAAGGATGGTCGGCGTCTGTCGATCGCCACGCGTTCGCTGGACGCCGAGCCCGGCCAGTTGGTGTTGCTCAACGACCTGACTGAAACCCGCCATCTGCAGGATCAACTGGCCCGCCATGAGCGTCTGTCGTCGCTGGGGCGCATGGTCGCTTCGTTGGCTCATCAGATACGTACGCCATTGTCCGCCGCGTTGCTGTACGCCAGTCATTTGACCGAGCAAGCGCTGCCGGTCGCTACCCAGCAGCGTTTTGCCGGGCGCCTCAAGGAGCGCCTGCACGAGCTGGAGCACCAGGTGCGCGACATGCTGGTGTTCGCCCGGGGCGAGTTGCCACTGACCGACCGCGTGACGCCCGGTCAATTGATGCAGTCGTTGCAAGCGGCAGCGCTGACCCACGTGCAGGATTTGCCGATCCGCTGGCAGTGCGACAGTCATTCGGGGGAGTTGCTGTGCAATCGCGATACGCTGGTCGGCGCGATCCTCAACCTGATCGAAAACGCCATTCAGGCCAGTGCCGGTCAATTGCGCCTCAAGATTCATCTCTACACCCGCGGCAACAACCTGCGCCTGTGCGTCAGTGACAGTGGCTCGGGTATCGATGCCGCCGTTCTGGCGCGATTGGGCGAACCCTTTTTTACCACCAGGGCCACCGGCACAGGTCTTGGCCTGACCGTGGTCAAGGCGGTGGCGCGTGCTCATCAGGGAGAATTGCAGTTGCGTTCGCGGCTCGGTCGCGGCACTTGCGCGCAGGTGATCCTGCCGTTGTTCAGCAACGCTCAAGGAGCGGAGTGACACTGATGGGTATCAAGGTTTTACTGGTTGAGGACGACCGTGCATTGCGCGAGGCACTGGCCGATACGCTATTGCTTGCAGGACACGATTACAAGGCGGTGGGGTCGGCGCAAGAGGCGTTGGTTGCCGTCGGCGCCGAGGCCTTCAGCCTGGTGGTCAGCGATGTCAACATGCCGGGCATGGACGGCCACCAGTTGCTGGGCATGCTGCGAGCGCGGCAGCCGCAATTGCCGGTGTTGTTGATGACGGCTCACGGTGCGGTCGAGCGTGCGGTCGATGCGATGCGCCAGGGCGCCGCGGATTATCTGGTCAAGCCATTCGAGCCCAAGGCGTTGCTCGATCTGGTGGCGCGTCATGCCCTGGGCAATCTTGGCCTGGCCGAGGGTGAGGGGCCGGTAGCCTTCGAGCCGGCGAGCGCGCAGTTGCTCGAACTGGCGGCGCGGGTCGCACGCAGCGATTCCACGGTGTTGATCTCGGGCGAGTCGGGCACGGGCAAGGAAGTGCTGGCGCGTTACATCCATCAGCATTCTCCTCGCGCCAGCCAGCCGTTCATTGCGATCAACTGCGCGGCGATCCCGGACAACATGCTCGAAGCGACCTTGTTCGGTCATGAGAAGGGCTCCTTCACCGGCGCGATTGCCGCGCAAGCCGGCAAGTTCGAGCAGGCCGACGGCGGCACCCTCCTGCTCGACGAAATTTCCGAAATGCCCCTGGGGCTCCAGGCCAAATTGCTGCGCGTGCTGCAAGAGCGCGAGGTCGAAAGGGTTGGGGCGCGCAAACCGATCACGCTGGATATTCGCGTGGTCGCAACCACCAATCGCGACCTGGCGGGTGAGGTGGCGGCGGGGCGCTTCCGCGAAGATCTCTATTATCGCCTGTCGGTGTTTCCCCTGGCCTGGCGTCCGTTGCGCGAGCGCACCGCCGACATCCTGCCGCTGGCCGAGCGTCTGCTGGCCAAGCACGTCAATAAAATGAAGCATGCGGCTGCCAGATTGTCGCCCGAGGCCCAGGCGTGCCTGATCGGTTATCCATGGCCGGGTAACGTGCGCGAACTGGACAACGCGATTCAGCGTGCGCTGATTCTGCAGCAGGGTGGCTTGATCCAGCCACAGGATTTCTGCCTGGCCGGGTCGGTGACTTGCGCGCCATTGCCGGCATTGGCGCAGGCTACGGTGCGTCCTGTGGAAGTCGAGTCCGAGTCGGCCGGTGCACTGGGTGATGATCTGCGTCGCCATGAGTTCCAGATGATCATCGATACCCTGCGCGCCGAGCGCGGTCGCCGCAAAGAGGCGGCCGAGCGCCTGGGCATCAGCCCGCGGACCCTGCGCTACAAGCTGGCGCAGATGCGCGATGCCGGAATGGATGTGGAAGGCTATCTGTTCGCCACCTGACCGCTAGCCTGCGCCTGGGCCCTGTAGGAGCGAGCCTGCTCGCGATGGTCGTTAACGATAACGCGCAGTTGCAGGATAAATGCGTCGCTCCTGGGTCCATCGCGAGCAGGCTCGCTCCTACAGAGTTGCGTTGGGATCAGAGTCTGGGAAGGGCTTTTATTCAGAGAGGCCATGGAGCTGGCACCCTTGTTGCTAACACCTCATAACCCGCCGAGTGAGTGTCAAAAAAATGCGGGTCGTCAAAGAGAGAAACCATGAGCCAAGGTATTGAATTCAATCGGTTGATGCTGGATATGCGCGCCATGCAAATGGATGCCATGTCTGCGCCGAAGTCGGCTGCCGTCCCTGAAGTGGTGGGCAGCAGCTTTTCCGACATGCTCGGTCAGGCCGTCAATAAAGTGAACGACACCCAACAGGCTTCCACTCAATTGGCCAGTGCCTTCGAAATCGGCAAAAGCGGCGTCGACCTGACAGACGTGATGATTTCCTCGCAGAAGGCCAGTGTGTCATTCCAGGCGTTGACCCAGGTGCGCAACAAGCTGGTTCAGGCCTACCAAGACATCATGCAGATGCCGGTTTAAAGGACGAGATTGAGTCATGGCAGAAGCAGTCGCCGATAACGTTCCGGCCAAGGCCACTCCGATAGACGGCAAGCCGCCGCTGTTCGGGTTGTCCTTCCTGGAAAACCTCTCCGAGATGACCATGTTGCGTCAGGTGGGCCTGTTGGTCGGCCTGGCTGCGAGCGTGGCGATTGGTTTTGCCGTGGTGTTGTGGTCCCAGCAACCGGACTACCGGCCTCTGTACGGCAGCCTTGCCGGCTTGGACGCCAAGCAGGTCATGGAGACCCTGGCCTCTGCCGATATTCCGTACACCGTCGAACCCAATTCCGGTGCCTTGCTGGTCAAGGCCGATGACCTGTCCCGTGCGCGGCTCAAGCTCGCGGCTGCTGGTGTCACTCCCAGCGATGGCAACATCGGTTTTGAAATCCTCGACAAGGAACAGGGGTTGGGCACCAGTCAGTTCATGGAAGCGACCCGCTATCGTCGCGGCCTCGAAGGCGAACTGGCCCGCACCATTTCCAGCCTGAACAACGTCAAGGGTGCCCGCGTGCACCTGGCGATCCCGAAAAGTTCGGTGTTCGTGCGCGACGAACGCAAGCCCAGCGCTTCGGTCCTGGTTGAACTCTATTCCGGTCGCTCCCTCGAACCAGGCCAGGTCGTGGCCATCATCAACCTGGTGGCAACCAGCGTTCCCGAACTCAGCAAGTCGCAGATCACTGTCGTCGACCAGAAGGGCAACCTGCTCTCGGATCAGGCGGAAAACTCCGAACTGACCATGGCCGGCAAGCAGTTCGACTACAGCCGTCGCATGGAAAGCATGCTCACCCAGCGTGTGCATAACATCCTGCAGCCGGTGTTGGGCAACGATCGTTACAAGGCCGAAGTCTCGGCCGACGTGGATTTCAGCGCCGTCGAGTCGACTTCCGAGCAGTTCAATCCGGACCAGCCTGCCCTGCGTAGCGAACAGTCGGTCAACGAACAGCGTACCGCCAGCAACGGCCCGCAAGGTGTGCCTGGGGCGTTGAGCAATCAGCCACCGTCGCCGGCCTCCGCGCCACAAACCACCGGTGGCGCCACCGCGTCGGCCGGCATGGTGCAGCCAGGCCAGCCGCTGATCGATGCCAACGGCCAGCAAATCATGGACCCGGCCACCGGTCAGCCAATGCTCGCACCGTACCCGGCGGACAAGCGTCAACAATCGACCAGGAACTTTGAGCTCGATCGTTCCATCAGCCATACCAAACAGCAACAGGGGCGATTGAATCGCCTGTCGGTGTCGGTCGTCGTTGATGACCAGGTCAAGATCAACCCGGCCAATGGCGAAACCACCCGTGCGCCGTGGAGCGCCGATGAATTGGCGCGCTTCACTCGTCTGGTTCAGGATGCGGTCGGCTTCGATGCCAGCCGTGGTGACAGTGTCAGCGTGATCAACATGCCGTTCTCCGCCGAGCGCGGTGAGGTGATTGCCGATATTCCGTTCTACTCCCAGCCGTGGTTCTGGGACATCGTCAAGCAAGTGCTGGGTGTGCTGTTCATCCTGGTGCTGGTGTTCGGCGTGCTGCGTCCGGTGCTCAACAACATCACCGGTGGCGGAAAAGGCAAGCAGTTGGCTGGTATCGGTAGTGACGTCGAGTTGGGCGGCATGGGCGGTCTGGATGGCGAGTTGGCCAACGACCGCGTCAGCCTCGGCGGCCCGCAAAGCATTCTGCTGCCGAGCCCGAGCGAAGGCTATGACGCTCAGTTGAACGCAATCAAGAGTCTGGTGGCAGAAGATCCGGGTCGTGTGGCCCAGGTCGTGAAAGAGTGGATTAACGCAGATGAGTGATAACCGAGCCGTTGCCGCCAAACTGTCCAAGGTCGACAAGGCCGCCATCCTGTTGCTGTCCCTGGGCTCCACCGACGCGGCCCAGGTGCTGCGCCACATGGGCCCGAAAGAGGTTCAGCGCGTGGGTGTGGCCATGGCCCAGATGGGGAATGTGCACCGCGAGCAGGTCCAGCAGGTGATGAGCGAGTTCGTCGATATCGTCGGCGACCAGACCAGCCTGGGCATCGGCTCCGACGACTATGTGCGCAAAATGCTCACCCAGGCTTTGGGCGAAGACAAGGCCAACGGCCTGATCGACCGCATCCTGCTCGGTGGCAACACCAGCGGCCTCGACAGCCTGAAGTGGATGGAGCCGCGCGCCGTCGCCGATGTGATCCGATATGAGCACCCGCAGATCCAGGCGATCGTGGTGGCGTATCTTGATCCGGATCAGGCCGGTGAAGTACTTGGCAACTTCGACCACAAGGTTCGACTGGACATCATCCTGCGGGTCTCCTCGCTGAACACCGTACAGCCAGCGGCCCTTAAAGAGCTCAACCAGATTCTCGAGAAGCAGTTCTCCGGCAACTCGAATGCCTCGCGCACCACCCTGGGTGGCATCAAGCGTGCGGCGGACATCATGAACTTCCTCGACAGCTCGATCGAAGGCCAGTTGATGGACTCGATCCGCGAAGTCGACGAAGACCTGTCCGGTCAGATCGAAGACCTCATGTTCGTCTTCAACAACCTGGCCGATGTCGACGACCGCGGGATCCAGGCGCTGCTCCGCGAGGTGTCCTCCGATGTACTGGTACTGGCCCTCAAGGGGTCGGACGAAGGCGTCAAGGAGAAGATCTTCAAGAACATGTCCAAGCGTGCGGCCGAACTGTTGCGCGACGATCTGGAAGCCAAGGGCCCGGTGCGCGTCAGCGACGTGGAAACCGCGCAGAAGGAAATCCTCACCATCGCCCGCCGTATGGCCGAAGCCGGAGAAATCGTTCTCGGCGGCAAGGGCGGCGAGGAAATGATCTAACACCATGGTCAAGAATGATGATGCACCCACTGACCTGATCCGGGCCAGGGATGTCAGTGGCTTCGATACCTGGGCGCTGCCCAGTTTCGACCCGCCGGAACCCGAGTCGGAACCGGAACCTGAACCCGAGCCGCCGGAAATGGAGGAAGTGCCGCTGGAGGAAGTCCAGCCACTGACCCTCGAAGAACTCGAAAGCATTCGCCAGGAAGCCTACAACGAAGGCTTCGCGGTGGGCGAGAAAGAAGGTTTCCACAGCACCACGCTCAAGGTTCGCCAGGAAGCCGAAGTAGCGCTGGCTGCCAAGATCGCCGGTCTGGAGCAACTGATGGCGCACCTGTTCGAGCCCATCGCCGAACAGGACACCCAGATTGAAAAGTCATTGGTCGACCTCGTGCAGCACATTACCAAACAGGTGATTGAGCGCGAACTGGCCATCGACTCGACGCAGATCCAGCATGTCATGCGTGAAGCCCTCAAGCTCCTGCCGCTGGGCGTGGGCAATGTACGGCTGTACATCAATCCGCAGGATTTCGAACAGGTCAAAGCCCTGCGCGAGCGCCATGAGGAAACCTGGCGCATTGTCGAGGACGAGTCGCTGCTGCCCGGCGGTTGCCGGGTCGAGACGGAACACAGCCGCATCGACGCCACGGTTGAAACCCGCATCGCGCGGGTGATGGACAAGCTGTTCGATCAGTTGCACGAACAAGCCTTGCACCCGGCCACGCCGGACTTGAGCCTGGAGCTGCCGATCGACAGCAAACCGGTTGCCGGGCCAGAACCGGATGCGCCTGATGCGCCTTGAACGCACCAGTTTCGCCAAGCGCCTGGGCAGTTATGCCGAGGCCACGGAGCTTGCCGGTGCGCCGATCCTTGAGGGCCGCTTGCTACGCATGGTCGGCCTGACCCTCGAAGCCGAGGGCCTGCGCGCTGCCATGGGCAGCCGTTGCATGGTCATCAACGACGACAGTTATCACCCGGTGCAGGTCGAAGCCGAAGTCATGGGCTTTTCCGGCACCAAGGTTTTTCTGATGCCGGTCGGCAGTGTCGCCGGTATCGCCCCTGGCGCTCGGGTCGTTCCCCTGTCGGATAGCGGTCGCTTGCCCATGGGCATGAGCATGCTCGGGCGGGTGCTCGATGGCGCCGGTCGTGCACTGGACGGCAAGGGCGGGATGAAGGCCGAAGACTGGGTGCCGATGGACGGCCCGACCATCAACCCGCTCAAGCGTGAGCCGATCAGCGAGCCGCTGGACGTCGGTATTCGTTGCATCAACGGCATGTTGACGGTCGGTCGTGGTCAGCGGCTCGGCCTGTTTGCCGGTACCGGCGTGGGTAAATCGGTGTTGCTGGGGATGATGACGCGCTTCACCGAGGCCGACATCATCGTCGTCGGGCTGATCGGTGAGCGGGGTCGTGAGGTCAAGGAATTCATCGAGCACATTCTCGGTGAAGAAGGGCTCAAGCGTTCAGTGGTGGTGGCGTCCCCGGCGGACGATGCGCCGCTGATGCGTCTGCGCGCCGCCATGTATTGCACGCGAATCGCCGAATATTTCCGCGACAAGGGCAAGAATGTCCTGCTGCTCATGGACTCCCTGACCCGTTTCGCCCAGGCCCAGCGGGAAATCGCCCTGGCCATCGGCGAGCCGCCGGCCACCAAGGGCTATCCGCCATCGGTGTTCGCCAAGCTGCCGAAACTGGTGGAGCGGGCCGGCAACGCGGAGAAGGGCGGTGGTTCGATCACCGCGTTCTACACCGTGTTGTCCGAAGGTGACGACCAGCAGGACCCGATTGCCGACTCGGCGCGGGGCGTACTCGACGGACACATCGTGCTGTCCCGGCGCCTGGCCGAGGAAGGGCATTACCCGGCCATTGATATCGAGGCGTCCATCAGCCGGGTGATGCCGGCGGTGGTATCGCCGGAACACATGACTCGTGCGCAGTACTTCAAGCAACTGTGGTCGCGTTATCAGCAAAGCCGCGACCTGATCAGTGTTGGCGCCTATGTCGCGGGCGGCGACCGTGAGACCGACCTGGCGATTTCCCTGCAACCGCAATTGGTCAAGTACCTGCGCCAGGGCCTCAACGACAGCATCAGCCTGGGCGAAAGCGAAGCGTATCTCGCTTCGATCTTCGCGCCGGCGGCAGGCGGTTAAGCGGTCATGGCCCAGAGTCGGGCAGGAAGGCTGGCGCCGGTGGTGGAAATGGCCGAAAAGGCCGAGAAAACCGCAGTCCAGCGCCTGGGGCACTTTCAAGGGCAGGTTCGCCTGGCGGAAAGCAAGCTTGCCGACCTCGAAGCCTTTCGTCTCGACTATCAGGAACAATGGATCGTGCGCGGCAGTGGCGGCGTCTCGGGCCAATGGCTGCTGGGTTATCAGGGCTTTCTCGCGCAACTGGGCACGGCCATCGACCAGCAGCGGCAAAGCCTGGCCTGGCATCAAAACAACCTGAACAAGGCCCGGGAAACCTGGCAACAGGCGTTTGCCCGGGTCGAAGGTTTACGCAAGCTGGTTCAGCGCTATGCCGATGAGGCGCGGGCGCTTGAAGACAAGCGCGAGCAAAAGTTGTTGGACGAGTTATCCCAGCGCTTGCCACGGCAGGATCAGTATTGAATCAGGTGGACCGCGTTATCGTTCATCGCGGGCAAGCCACGCTCCCACAGGATTTGCGCCATTTCAAAATTGGCGAAAAACCTGTGGGAGCGTGGCTTGCCCGCGAAAGCGATCTCGCTGACTCCACATGTTTCCAGCCTTGCCCCAACCTCTACCAACTGCTAAACCTTGTACAAGCAGGTTTACCAATGACAAGGAAGCCATGACATGCCAGTTGTTACAGAAGTCTCACCCGATGGGCGAAAGCTGACGATCTCGGTCAAGGGTCGTTTCGATTTCGCCAAGCATCAGGAGTTTCGTGAGTCTTATGAGCGCCCCGACGGCAAGTTGCCGAGTTCGATAGTCGTCGATTTGAAAGACGCAACCTATCTGGACAGCTCGGCCCTGGGCATGCTGCTCTTGCTGCGCGATCATGCCGGTGGCGACGACTCCGATGTGCGCGTCGTCAACAGCAGTACCGATGTGCGCAAAATCCTCGCCATCTCCAACTTCGACAAACTGTTCGACATCAGTTGATTGTCATGCAGCCACTGGAGCCGCTGACGATCCTGATTGCCGAGGACAGCGCCGCCGATCGCCTGCTGTTGTCGAGCATCCTGCGCCGCCAGGGGCACGAAGTGCTGACGGCGGCCAACGGCGCCGAAGCGGTCGACGCGTTTCGCCGGCAACAACCGCACATGGTGTTGATGGATGCGATGATGCCGGTCATGGACGGTTTCGAGGCGGCCCGGCAAATCAAGGTCCTGGCCGGGGAAACCCTGGTGCCGATCATCTTCCTCACATCGTTGTCCGAAAGCGAAGCCCTGGCTCGTTGTCTGGAAGTCGGCGGTGACGACTTTCTGGCGAAACCCTATAACCAGGTGATTCTCGCTGCCAAGATCAAGGCAATGGATCGCTTGCGGCGGCTGCAGGATACCGTGCTGCAACAGCGTGACCAGATCGCCAGGCATCACCACTACCTGATCAACGAGCAACGCGTGGCCAAGGCTGTTTTCGACAAGGTGGCGCACTCCGGCTGCCTGACTGCCGCTCCGAATATCCGTTATTTGCAATCGCCCTATGCGCTGTTCAACGGCGACCTGTTGCTGGCCGCGTTCACGCCGGCCGGAGACATGCACGTGCTGCTGGGCGACTTCACCGGCCACGGCTTGCCGGCGGCGGTGGGTGCCATGCCCTTGGCCGAAGTCTTTTACGGGATGACCGCCAAGGGTTACGGCCTGGCAGAAACCCTGCGCGAGATGAATGCCAAGCTCAAACGCATCCTGCCGGTGGACATGTTCTGTTGTGCCACGATGTTGTGCCTGAGTTTTCAGCGTCGTTCGGTGGAAGTCTGGAACGGCGGAATGCCGGATGGTTACCTGCATCGCATAGCCTGTGGGGAGCGCACGCCTCTGCCGGCGCGGCACCTGCCTTTGGGGGTGCTGAGCCCGGAATCCTTCGATGAGCGTACCGAGGTGTTTCCCATGGCGCTCGGGGATCGGGTGTTTCTCCTGTCCGATGGTGTGATCGACACTTGCGACGCCAACGATCAGTTGTTTGGCGTGCAGCGATTGCAGCAGGTGTTTGCCGCCAATCGCCAGCCGGGTGCGCTGTTCGAAGAGATCGAGCAAGCGCTGCGTCATTTCGGCGGAGAAGCGCGCGACGATGTCAGCATGGTCGAAATCAGCTTGCTGGAGCCGGCGCAGATCACTCCACCGGCATTGGTCTATTCCGACAGCGGCCAGTCCTGTCCGCTGGACTGGTCGGTGAGTTTCGAGTTTCGCGCCGCCACGCTCAAGCGATTCAATCCGTTACCCTACCTGTTGCAGTTGCTGCTTGAGGTCCATGGCCTTCGGGCGCAGAGCGGAGCGCTCTACAGTGTGCTGGCGGAACTCTATTCCAATGCGCTGGAGCATGGCGTACTGGGGCTGGATTCGAACCTCAAGCGCGATGCCTCGGGGTTTGCGCGGTATTATCAAGAGCGCAATACCCGGCTGGACGAGCTGCAGGAAGGCTATGTCCGGTTGCATTTGCAGGTGGCGCCAACAGACGACGGCGGTTGCCTGACGATTCACATCGAAGACAGCGGCAGGGGTTTTGATGTCGAGCGGGTGATGGCAAGGCCTGTGGATGACATCCGCCTGTCGGGACGTGGGGTCAGTCTGATCCGCCAATTGGGGCGTAATGCCCGCTGGACCGACGATGGTCGAAGTGCACGCGTGGAGTTTATCTGGGAGGCTCAGGCATAATCCGCGCATTCTTGATCAAGGAGTGAACAAGTGGACGACACACATGTGGATCGCGACGTACTGAGTGCATTGCAGGAAGTGATGGAAGACGCCTATCCGGATCTGCTGGATGTCTTTCTTGCGGATTCCGAAGAGCGCCTGAAAGTCCTGAGAGCGGCTGACAGTGCCGCACTGCTCGTTGAAACCGCCCATAGCTTCAAAGGCAGCTGTAGCAACATGGGCGCACTCAGGCTGACCGAGCTATGTCATCAACTTGAAAAGCAGGCCAAGGATTTGCCATGGGCAGCCGTTCAGGAACTGGTCCGTGAAATCGACCGCGAATTCGCCGGAATCCGACCTCTGTACGAAGCTGAACGACAGCGTTGCCCGGCGAAAATCTGAGTACTTGCTGCGTTTGATCTCCTTCGAGTAAAACTGGCTCGACCTTTGCAGTTAATTCATCCAACTGTACTTACGAGCCCCGTGCAGCGGAGACCGTTTCATGCCCGTTATCCCCAATATTCTTCTTCAGGCCTCCAGGCAGGCCAAGACTCAAGCGGCGTCTGCCAATCCTCCGGCACTGGTCGCTGAGCCCGGGGACAAGGCCGCAAGCTTCGCTCATGTCTACGCCAATCAGGCCCAGAACAAGCCCAATGCGTTGGCGGATGCTTCGTTCAAGCCTGATCGTGACAAAACCTGCGGTGTCGGCGCAAAGAACGACGCTGGCGACGACAAGTCTGCCGCCGGGGAGCCGGTGGTTGCCGATGGCGGCAAATCCTTGCCTGCCGACAAATCGCTGCAGGCTGACGACAAGACCGCCGGCGATGATGCGTCAGAGGCCGGCCCGGCTCAGGTCGTCGATGCCGCGCCGGTCGATCCGGCGCTTGATCCTGCATCGCAGCAAGCCATACAGCCAGTGGTGCCGGCGCCAGTAGCGCCTGCCGTAGCCGATGCGATGCCGCCAACGGTTGAAGCGCCGGTTGCTGCGGCGATCACGGCTGCAAACGTTCCGGCGCCGACCAGCGCTGACGGCAACTTCGATCCCGAGGCCGATCCACTTGACGCCCTGCCGGCGTTACGCCTGGCGATGGAGCAGAGCGGTCACGTATCGGCTACCAGTCAGGCGCAGCCCAAGGCTGCTGCGACACAGGCGCAAGCCCAGGCTGACGGTGAGCTGACATCGGCGCAAAACTTTGCCGCTGGCATGGCGACCATGCTGGATGTTCAGGCCGACAAGAACAGCACCAGCCAGGGCGACGACAAGGCTTTCAGCGGCTTGATCGAGGACGGTCTGAAGGATCTCAAGTCCGCCAGCAGCGACACCCGTGTCGATGATTTCGCCAACCGCCTGGCAGCGCTGACCCAGGCGGCCACACCGAAGACCGCCAATGCCTTGCCGGTGAACCAGCCGATCGCCATGCACCAGAGCGGCTGGACCGAAGAGGTGGTGAACCGGGTCATGTACCTGTCCAGTGCCAATCTCAAGGCCGCGGACATCCAGTTGCAGCCCGCCGAGCTGGGACGCCTGGATATTCGGGTGAACATGGTTCCCGATCAACAGACCCAGGTCACGTTCATGAGTGCGCATCCGGGTGTCCGTGAGGCGCTGGATGGGCAGGTCCATCGCTTGCGCGACATGTTTGCGCAGCAGGGCATGGGGCAGGTCGATGTCAACGTTTCGGACCAGTCCCGTGGCTCGCAACAGGGGCAGGAACAAGCACAGCAAAGTCAAAGCGGGCGGACCAGCGCCAGCAGCGGTCGCCTCGATTCAATGGATGACGACATGGCCCCGGGCATCGCTGAGGTGGCTGCCAATACCACCAGCGTGATCGGCTCCAGCGCGGTCGATTACTACGCCTGACCAAACGCAATACCCCTGTAGGAGCGAGCTTGCTCGCGATGAGGGCCTGGCAGTCAAGTTTTCATCGACGGTCACGCCGCCATCGCGAGCAAGCTCGCTCCCACAGTGGCTTTGTGGTGATCTTGCGACCGAAGTCGGTCCGCCCATCTCCCCCGACATTTCTGGCATAACACTTGCTCTTGCCTTGCCGTGCGACTGTGAAAACCCGAATAGTGACGGATTATTGGCATGGCGAAGAGCGACGCAGCAGTAAAAGACCCCGCAACCAAAGGCAAACTCAAGCTGATTATCGTGATCGTGGTGGCCCTGCTGCTGGCGATCGGTGTGTCTGTGGGGGCGACCTGGTACTTCATGCATAGCGCTCAGAGCAAGCCTGCCGCCGACGTGGCGCAAACCGGTCCTGTCGGCAAGCAGCCAGCGATTTTCGAGTCGATGGCACCGGCTTTCGTGGCCAATTTCAACCAGAACGGGCGCCAGCGCTACATGCAAGTGAGCATCACCATGCTCGGCCGTAACCAGGCGGATCTGGATGCACTCAAGGTCCATATGCCGGTGATCCGCAATAACCTGGTCATGCTGTTCTCCGGGCAGGACTTTGCGACCCTCGCGTCGCCGGTCGGTCAGGAAATGCTGCGGCAGAAAGCCACCGCCAGCGTGCAGGAAGTGGCGCAGAAAGAGCTCGGCAAAGTGGTGATCGAACAGTTGCTTTTCACTAATTTCGTACTGCAGTAGGAACACGACATGGCCGTGCAGGACCTGCTGTCCCAGGATGAGATCGACGCGCTGCTGCATGGCGTCGACGACGGTCTGGTAGAGACCGAAAACGCTGCCGAACCCGGCACCGTCAAAAGCTATGACCTGACCAGCCAGGATCGCATCGTCCGTGGACGCATGCCGACCCTGGAAATGATCAACGAGCGTTTCGCCCGCTATACCCGCATCAGCATGTTCAACATGCTGCGTCGTTCGGCAGACGTGGCGGTCGGCGGCGTGCAGGTGATGAAGTTCGGCGAATACGTGCACTCGCTGTACGTGCCGACCAGTCTCAACCTGGTCAAGATCAAACCCTTGCGCGGCACTGCGCTGTTCATTCTCGACGCCAAGCTGGTGTTCAAGCTGGTGGACAATTTCTTCGGCGGTGACGGCCGGCACGCCAAGATCGAAGGGCGTGAGTTCACGCCAACCGAACTGCGTGTGGTGCGCATGGTGCTGGAGCAGGCGTTCGTCGATTTGAAGGAAGCCTGGCAGGCGATCATGGAAGTCAACTTCGAGTACATCAACTCGGAAGTGAACCCGGCCATGGCCAACATCGTCGGGCCGAGCGAAGCCATTGTGGTGTCGACCTTCCACATCGAACTCGATGGCGGTGGCGGCGACATGCACGTGACCATGCCGTACTCGATGATCGAGCCTGTGCGCGAAATGCTCGACGCCGGCTTCCAGTCGGACCTCGACGACCAGGACGAGCGCTGGGTCAACGCCCTGCGCCAGGACGTGCTGGACGTCGACGTGCCGATCGGTGCGACGGTGGCCCGTCGTCAGTTGCGCCTGCGCGACATCCTGCACATGCAGCCGGGGGATGTGATCCCGGTCGATATGCCGGAAGAAATGATCATGCGCGCCAACGGCGTGCCGGCCTTCAAGGTCAAGATGGGCTCGCACAAGGGCAACCTGGCGTTGCAAGTGATCGAGCCGATCGAGCGCCGCTGACCGACGCTCGTACCCATTCGCGATTAACCGAATTCTGAATTTTTGCTCGCCGAGGACACTGACAATATGAACACGCAAGACGACCAGGCTCTGGCCGATGAGTGGGCAGCGGCCCTGGAAGAAACCGGTGATGCCGGGCAGGCCGACATCGACGCCTTGCTGGCCGCCGATTCCGGCAGTTCCGCGTCCAACCGCCTGCCCATGGAAGAGTTCGGCAGTGTGCCGAGAAACAACGATCCGGTCAGCCTCGAAGGCCCGAACCTGGACGTGATCCTCGATATCCCGGTGTCGATTTCCATGGAAGTGGGCAGCACCGACATCAACATCCGCAACCTGTTGCAACTGAACCAGGGGTCGGTGATCGAGCTGGATCGCCTGGCCGGCGAGCCGCTGGACGTGCTGGTCAATGGCACGCTCATCGCCCACGGCGAAGTGGTGGTGGTCAACGAGAAGTTCGGCATCCGCCTGACGGACGTGATCAGCCCAAGCGAACGCATCAAGAAGCTGCGCTGAGTGAAAAAGGTTCTGGGGGCTTTGCTGGGGGCCGCGCTGGCCATGCCGTTCAGGGTGCTGGGGGCCGAGCCGGTTGCCACGGCGACCACGGCTGCTGTGCCTGCGGTGAGCGGCGGTGTGGCTGGTCAACTGACGCAGCTGGTGTTCGGATTGCTGCTGGTGCTGGGGCTGATCTTCCTCCTCGCCTGGCTGCTGCGTCGGGTCCAGCAGGCCGGTCCGGCCGGCAAGGGGCAGGTGATCGAAATTGTCGGCTCCCGCGCACTGGGGCCTCGCGACCGCCTGATACTGGTGCAGGTTGGCAACGAGCAGATTCTGTTGGGCCTGAGCCCCGGCAACATTGCTGCGCTGCACGTCCTCAAGGAGCCGGTGCAGGTGCCGAGTACCGAAAAGCCGACGCCGGAATTTGCCCAGCGCCTGCTGGAGATGCTGGGTAAAGATCAGAAGGATAAGAAGTAATGGGTGCGCTACGCATCGTCTTGACGCTGACCCTGATGCTGGTCGCACCGCTGGCATTCGCCGCCGATCCGCTGTCAATCCCGGCCATCACCCTGGGCACCAATGCACAGGGTGCGCAGGAATACTCGGTCAGCCTGCAAATCCTGCTGATCATGACCGCGCTGAGTTTTATCCCGGCGTTTGTCATGCTGATGACCAGCTTCACCCGGATCATCATTGTCTTCTCGATCCTGCGCCAGGCCCTGGGCCTGCAGCAGACACCGTCGAACCAGATCCTCACCGGYATGGCGCTGTTCCTGACCCTGTTCATCATGGCGCCGGTGTTCGACCGGGTGAACCAGGACGCCCTGCAGCCGTATCTGGCGGAAAAACTGACGGCCCAGGATGCGGTTGCCAAGGCGCAGGTGCCGATCAAGGACTTCATGCTCGCCCAGACCCGCACCAGCGATCTGGAGCTGTTCATGCGCCTGTCCAAGCGCACTGACATCGCGACGCCGGATCAGGCTCCGTTGACCATCCTGGTGCCGGCCTTCGTAACCTCCGAGCTGAAAACGGCGTTCCAGATCGGCTTCATGATCTTCATTCCGTTCCTGATCATCGACCTGGTCGTGGCCAGTGTGTTGATGGCCATGGGTATGATGATGCTGTCGCCGCTGATCATTTCCCTGCCGTTCAAAATCATGCTGTTCGTGCTGGTGGATGGCTGGGCGCTGATCATCGGCACGCTGGCCAGCAGTTTCGGAGGTGTCTCGCCATGACGCCAGAAGTTGCGGTCGACATCTTTCGTGAAGCGCTGTGGCTGACCACTTTGATGGTCGCCGTGCTGGTGATTCCAAGTTTGCTGGTGGGGCTGTTGGTGGCCATGTTCCAGGCGGCCACCCAGATCAACGAACAGACCCTCAGTTTCCTGCCGCGTCTGTTGGTGATGTTGGTGACGCTGATCGTTGCCGGGCCGTGGCTGGTGCAGACTTTCATGGAGTACATCCAGCAGTTGTACGGAAGCATTCCGCAGGTCATCGGCTAAGCCATGTCCTCGCTGCTGCAGTTGACGGATACCCAGATAAGCACCTGGGTCGCGACGTTCATGTTGCCGCTGTTCCGCGTCGGCGCCTTGCTGATGGTCATGCCGGTGTTCGGCACCGCCCTGGTCCCCAAGCGCATCCGACTGTATTTCGCCCTTGCCATCACCGTGGTCATCGCACCGAACCTGCCACCCATGCCGCCAGTGAGCGCGCTAGATTTGAGCGGGCTGCTGCTGATTGCCGAGCAGATCCTCGTCGGCGCGATACTGGGATTCTCCCTGCAGCTGTTTTTCCAGGCTTTCGTGGTGGCGGGGCAGATTGTCGCGATCCAGATGGGCATGGGGTTCGCCTCGATGGTCGACCCAACCAACGGTGTGTCGGTGGCGGTGATCGGGCAGTTCTTCACCATGCTGGTGACACTGATGTTCCTGGCCATGAACGGCCATCTGGTGGTGTTTGAGGTGCTCACCGAAAGCTTCACCACGTTGCCCGTCGGTAGCGGCTTGATGGTCAATCATTTCTGGGAGCTGGCCGGCAAACTCGGCTGGGTGCTCGGCGCGGCGCTGTTGCTGGTGCTGCCGGCGATCACCGCGCTGCTGGTGGTCAACATCGCGTTTGGCGTGATGACCCGCGCCGCGCCGCAGCTGAACATTTTCTCTATCGGCTTCCCGCTGACCCTGGTGCTCGGGCTGTTTATCGTCTGGGTCGGGCTGGCGGACATCATCAATCAGTATCAACCGCTGGCCACCGAAGCCCTGCAGTTTTTACGCGAACTGGCAAAGGCGCGCTGAGTCATGGCTGAGAGCGAAAGCGGTCAGGACAAAACAGAAGACCCCACGGAGAAAAAGAAAAAGGATGCCCGTGAAAAGGGTGAGATTGCGCGCTCCAAAGAACTCAACACCCTGGCGATCATGCTCGCCGGTGCCGGTGCGCTGCTGGTCTTCGGAGGGGCGCTTGCCCAGGAAATGATGGACTTGATGCGCCTGAACTTTTCCCTGTCGCGCGACGTGGTGCTGGATCAACGTGCGATGGGAACCTATCTGCTGCACTCGGGGCAGATCGCCTTGCTGGCGATTCAGCCGGTGATGATCACCTTGCTCCTGGCGGCGTTGATCGGGCCGATCTCTCTCGGGGGCTGGCTGTTCTCCGCCGGCACCATGGCGCCGAAGTTCAGCCGCATGAACCCCGGTGCCGGCCTCAAGCGTATGTTCTCGGGTAAGGCCGTGGCCGAACTGCTCAAGGCGCTGGCGAAGTTCTTCATCGTGCTGTTCGTGGCCCTTGTGGTGTTGTCGGCGGATATCGACGACCTGTTACGCATCGCCCATGAACCTCTGGAACGGGCGATCACTCATAGCCTGCAAGTGGTCGGCTGGAGCAGCCTGTGGATGGCCTGCGGGCTGATCATTATCGCCGCCGTGGACGTGCCGATACAGCTGTGGGAAAGCATCAAGAAACTGAAGATGACCAAGCAGGAAGTGCGCGACGAGCATAAGGATCAGGAAGGGCGGCCGGAGGTCAAGCAGCGGATTCGTCAGTTGCAGCGCGAAATGTCCCAGCGGCGGATGATGGCGAAGATTCCCGAGGCGGATGTGGTCATCACCAACCCGACCCACTACGCCGTGGCCCTCAAGTACGATCCGGAGAAGGGTAATGCACCGGTGTTGCTGGCCAAGGGCAGTGACTTCCTGGCCCTGAAAATCCGTGAGATCGCGGCGGCCAACGAGATCCTGTTGCTGGAGTCGCCGGCGCTGGCGCGGTCGATTTACTACTCCACCGAACTTGAGCAGGAAATTCCCGGCGGGCTCTATCTGGCAGTCGCGCAGGTGCTGGCTTACGTCTATCAGATTCGACAGTACCGGGCGGGCAAGGGCAAGCGACCGGATCCGCTCAAGGATGATCTGCCGATTCCGCCGGATTTGCGCCGCGATTCCTGAGTATTGCGCAGTCGTTGACGGCCTCTTCGCGAGCAAGCCCGCTCCCACAGGTTCGGCGAACTCCTGKGGGMGSGGGCTTGCTCGCGAAGAGGCCAGTCCAGGCAGTACATATCCCCCTGAAAAAACACTCTATTTCTCCCTTTGCAAAAGTTGGAAAGCTTCTTGCAGTAGCCGCCCTGCGCCCGCTTCAGGCGTCAAAAGTTTGCTTTAAAGGAACGGGGAAAACCGGTGGATCGCTCTCAGTTAATCAACAGTGCCCGCAGCAACATTGCCGACCTCAGTCGAGGCAATCTGGGCGTGCCGCTGTTGTTGCTGGTCATGCTGGCGATGATGATGCTGCCGGTGCCGCCGTTCCTGCTGGACGTGTTCTTCACCTTCAACATTGCGCTGTCCATTGTCGTTCTGTTGGTCTGCGTCTACGCCTTGCGCCCGCTGGATTTCGCGGTGTTCCCGACCATTCTGCTGGTGGCGACGCTGTTGCGTCTGGCGTTGAACGTGGCCTCCACGCGGGTGGTCATGCTCCACGGCCAGGATGGTCACGCCGCTGCCGGTAAAGTGATCCAGGCCTTCGGTGAGGTGGTGATCGGCGGCAACTACGTGGTTGGTATCGTGGTCTTCGCGATCTTGATGATCATCAACTTCGTCGTGGTGACCAAGGGTGCGGGGCGGATTTCCGAGGTGAGCGCGCGTTTCACCCTCGATGCGATGCCCGGCAAGCAAATGGCAATCGACGCCGACCTCAACGCCGGCCTGATCGATCAGGCCCAGGCCAAGGCCCGCCGCTCGGAAGTCGCCCAGGAAGCCGAGTTCTACGGCTCCATGGACGGTGCCAGCAAATTCGTCCGTGGTGACGCCATTGCCGGCCTGTTGATCCTGTTCATCAACCTGATCGGCGGCATGGCGGTCGGTATCTTCCAGCACAATATGACGTTTGCCGATGCCGGCAAGGTTTACGCACTGCTGACCATCGGTGACGGTTTGGTGGCGCAATTGCCATCACTGTTGTTATCGACAGCGGCCGCGATCATGGTGACCCGTGCTTCCGGTTCGGAAGACATGGGCAAGCAAATCAATCGCCAGATGTTCGCCTCGCCCAAAGCCTTGGCCGTTTCGGCCGGCCTGATGGCGGTGATGGGTCTGGTGCCCGGTATGCCGCATTTTTCCTTCCTGACCATGGCTGCACTGGCGGCGGGTGGCGCGTACCTGTTCTGGAGAAAGCAAAACGTCGCCAAGGTGCAGGCCCTGCAAGAGGTCAAGCGCCAGCAGGAGCTGCTGCCGTCGCCGGCCCGCGCCCAGGAAACCAAGGAGCTTGGTTGGGATGACGTGACGCCCATCGACATGATCGGCCTGGAAGTGGGTTATCGCCTGATTCCGCTGGTGGACCGCAACCAGGGCGGCCAGTTGCTGGCACGGATCAAGGGGGTGCGCAAGAAGCTGTCCCAGGATCTGGGCTTCCTGATGCCGACCGTGCATATCCGCGACAACCTCGACCTGGCGCCAAGTGCCTATCGCCTGACCCTCATGGGGGTGATCCTGGCTGAAGCGGAGATTTACCCGGATCGTGAGCTGGCGATCAACCCGGGGCAGGTCTACGGCACGCTCAATGGCATTACCGCCAAAGATCCGGCTTTCGGTCTGGAGGCGGTCTGGATCGAAATCAGCCAGCGTGCCCAGGCGCAATCCCTCGGTTATACGGTGGTCGATGCCAGTACGGTCGTGGCTACCCACTTGAACCAGATACTCTACAAGCATTCCAGTGAACTGATCGGTCACGAAGAAGTGCAGCAACTCATGCAGTTACTGGCCAAAAGCTCGCCGAAACTGGCCGAGGAACTGGTGCCGGGGGTGGTTTCGCTGTCGCAGCTGCTCAAGGTGTTGCAAGCGCTGTTGGCCGAACAAGTGCCTGTGCGCGATATCCGCAGCATTGCCGAGGCCATCGCCAACAATGCCGCCAAGAGTCAAGATACCGCCGCTCTGGTGGCCGCCGTGCGTGTTGGCGTATCCCGTGCAATCGTGCAAAGCATTGTCGGCACTGAGTCGGAGCTGCCAGTTATCACGCTGGAGCCAAGGTTGGAACAGATATTGCTCAATAGTCTGCAAAAGGCAGGGCAAGGCTCGGAAGAGGGCGTTCTGCTGGAGCCAAGCATGGCTGAGAAGCTGCAACGCTCGCTGATCGACGCAGCGCAGCGCCAGGAGATGCAAGGTCAGCCGGTGATTCTGCTGGTGGCCGGTCCGGTTCGCGCGATGCTCTCGCGATTCGGCCGGCTCGCAGTCCCGGGTTTGCACGTGTTGGCTTACCAGGAAATCCCTGACAACAAGCAAGTGACCATCGTTGCGACAGTAGGGCCCAACGGCTGAGGTAGTGGTTTATGCAAGTTAAGCGTTTTTTCGCCGCCGATATGCGTCAGGCCATGAAGCTGGTTCGCGATGAGCTGGGCGCTGATGCCGCCATCATTGGCAACCGCCGGATCGCCGGTGGTGTCGAGCTGACGGCTGCGCTGGATTACAAGTTGTCGGCATTGGCGCCGCGGGTTCCGAACATGGAGCTCGAAGACGAGCTGCGCAAGACTCAGTCGCGGATCGTCACCGCCCAGGCCGAATTGAGCCTGCGCGGCGAGGGCGAGAGCGACAAGAGCACCAACCGCCAGTTGTTCGCCGGCCTGCCGCTGACCGCCGCCGAGCCGCTGATCGAGCCGACGTACACCGAACCCCGTCGTCCTGCACCGGCTGCGGCACCCACCTCCACAGGCGTGGACCCGCGTGCGTTCGACTCGATGCGTTTCGAACTCAACAGCCTGCGCGAACTCATGGAAGTCCAGCTGGGCTCCCTGGCCTGGAATCAGCTGCAGGGCAGCCGTCCGGACCAGGCCAACCTCTGGCGTCGCCTGCAACGCATTGGCCTGTCTGGCCCGCTGTCGCGCGACCTGCTGGCGCTGATTGGCGAAATCGAAGAACCCCGTCAGGCCTGGCGCATGTTGCTGGCTCACCTGGCGCGCATGATCGCTACGCCGGAAGTCGAGCCACTGGAAGAGGGCGGTGTGATCGCCATGGTCGGCCCGGCCGGCATGGGCAAGACCACCACCCTGGCCAAGCTAGCCGCCCGTTACGTGCTCAAGTACGGCGCGCAGAACATTGCGCTGGTGAGCATGGACAGCTTCCGCATCGGTGCCCAGGAGCAGCTCAAGACCCTGGGGCGCATACTCAATGTGTCGGTGACCCACGTCGATCCGGGCCAGTCCCTGGTGCAGGCTCTGGAACCCTTGCTGCGCAAGCGCGTGGTGCTGATCGATACCGCCGGCCTGCAGGCCAGCGATCCGGCCCTGCGCATGCAGCTCGAAAGCCTGGCCGGTCGTGGCATCCGCTCGAAAAATTATCTGGTCCTGGCAACCACCAGCCAAAAACAGGTTCTAACCGCCGCGTACCACAGTTACAAGCGTTGCGGGCTCGCTGGCTGCATCCTGACTAAACTGGATGAAACGGCTAGTCTGGGTGAGGTGTTGAGCCTTGCCATCAGTCATGAGCTGCCGGTGGCGTACCTGACCGATGGTCCGCGGATTCCGGATGATCTCCATCTGCCGCGTCGTCACCAGTTGGTCAGTCGCGCCGTGAGTGTGCAAATGCAGGAAGAACCCAGCGAAGAAGCCATGGCTGACATGTTCGCTGACATCTACCACAGCCCGACCAAGCAGGTTGGCTGAGGTAATAATGAACAGTTTTTGTACCTACATCGATGGTCTGCCATGCATTGTTCCGTTTGCGAACGCGCAGCCAGTAATGTGGCCTCCGTCTATGCAAGACAAGGTAAAGAAATAACATGGGCAGCATGCATCCCGTACAGGTGATCGCGGTGACCGGCGGCAAAGGTGGCGTCGGGAAAACTAACGTGTCAGTGAACTTGTCCCTGGCTTTGGCTGAGCTTGGCCGGCGCGTCATGTTGCTGGACGCCGACCTGGGGTTGGCGAACGTCGACGTTCTACTGGGCCTGACACCCAAACGTACCCTGGCCGACGTGATCGAGGGCCGCTGCGAACTGCGCGATGTACTGCTGCAGGGACCAGGCGGCATTCGTATCGTTCCGGCCGCATCCGGCACTCAGAGCATGGTGCATCTGAGCCCTGCGCAGCACGCCGGTCTGATCCAGGCCTTCAGTGATATCGGCGATAACCTCGACGTATTGGTGATCGACACCGCTGCGGGCATTGGTGACTCGGTCGTCAGCTTCGTTCGTGCAGCCCAGGAAGTGCTGCTGGTGGTGTGCGACGAGCCGACCTCGATTACCGATGCCTACGCCTTGATCAAGTTGCTCAATCGCGACTACGGCATGAACCGCTTCCGCGTTCTGGCCAACATGGCCCAGAGCCCGCAGGAAGGGCGCAACCTGTTCGCCAAGTTGACCAAGGTCACGGATCGCTTCCTCGACGTCGCCCTGCAATATGTCGGCGCGGTGCCCTACGACGAAAGCGTGCGCAAGGCCGTGCAGAAACAGCGCGCCGTCTACGAGGCCTTCCCGCGTTCCAAGTGCTCGCTGGCGTTCAAGGCCATCGCACAGAAGGTCGATACCTGGCCACTGCCTGCCAACCCGCGCGGGCACCTGGAGTTTTTCGTCGAGCGCCTCGTGCAGCAGACAGCAGGACCTGTGCTATGACAGCCAGCGGTTACAACCTCTACAAAGCATCGGCACGTGATGCGCAGTACGAGCTGATCGAGCGTTATGCGCCGCTGGTTAAACGCATTGCCTACCACTTGCTGGCGCGCTTGCCGGCCAGTGTCCAGGTTGAAGACCTGATCCAGGCCGGGATGATCGGCCTGCTTGAAGTGTCGACCAAATATGACGCCGGCAAAGGCGCCAGTTTCGAGACGTACGCGGGCATTCGAATCCGCGGCGCCATGCTCGATGAAGTGCGCAAGGGGGACTGGGCGCCACGTTCGGTTCACCGCAATACGCGCATGGTCAGCGACGCCATTCGCTCGATTGAAGCGAAAACCGGCCGTGATGCTAAAGATCACGAAGTTGCGGCCGAACTCCAATTGAGTCTCGACGATTACTACGGAATTTTGAACGACACCCTGGGCAGCCGGCTGTTCAGTTTCGACGATCTGTTGCAGGACGGCGAACACGAAGGGCTGCACGAGGATGGCGCGAGTGCTCATCTCGAGCCGTCACGCGATCTGGAAGATGAACGCTTCCAGGCTGCGCTGGCGGATGCGATTGCCAATTTGCCGGAGCGTGAGCGACTGGTGTTGGCGCTGTACTACGACGAAGAGTTGAACCTCAAGGAAATCGGTGAGGTCCTGGGGGTCAGCGAATCTCGGGTCAGCCAGTTACACAGCCAGTGCGCGGCCCGTTTGCGGGGGCGTTTGGGGGAGTGGCGAGCGCGCTGAAGGCAGTGTGGGGGACACTGTGAACGAAGCTGGTGTGGTGTTGAACTGCGCCGGTCTCGATCTGTTGTGCTCCAGACAGTCATTGAGTGCTTTGCCGGATTGATTGAAATGGCGCGTCCAGGTGCTGGGCGCGTTTAAGACTGCTTGGAGGTCGAATTGGACAAGAACATGAAAATCCTCATCGTTGATGACTTCTCAACGATGCGGCGGATCATCAAGAACCTGCTGCGTGACCTTGGGTTCACCAACACCGTCGAGGCCGACGATGGCACTACCGCCATTCCGGTGCTCAACAGCGGAAGCATCGACTTTCTGGTTACGGACTGGAACATGCCTGGCATGACCGGTATCGATCTGCTGCGCCACGTGCGTGCCGATGAAAAGCTCAAGCACCTGCCGGTGCTGATGGTGACCGCTGAAGCCAAGCGTGAGCAGATCATCGAAGCGGCCCAGGCCGGCGTTAACGGCTATGTGGTCAAGCCCTTCACGGCCCAGGCGTTGAAAGAAAAAATCGAGAAGATTTTCGAACGCATCGGTTGATGAGTGCGCCACGGGGGAGCTATGGGCAATAACGAAACTTCATTGGGCGACTTTGAATCGACCCTGAAAAAACACGCCGTCGAATTGGTCGCGAGCCTTGAAAAAGGCAAGTTCGGCGATGCGGTGCAATTGATCCATGAGCTCAACCAGACCCGTGACCGCGGCCTGTATCAGGAGGTGGGCAAGCTCACTCGCGAGCTGCATAGCGCGATCGTCAATTTCCAGATTGACCCGCACATGCCGCAAGCCGAAGAAGTGTCGCAGATCACCGACGCCACCGAGCGTCTGGGGTATGTGGTCAAGCTGACCGAGGCCGCGGCCAACCGCACCATGGATCTGGTGGAGAATGCCACGCCGCTGGTCAACAGCCTGGCGGATGAAGCCCAGGCCTTGAGCACGGACTGGGGGCGCTTCATGCGTCGTGAAGTCGGCGCTGAAGAGTTTCGTGAACTGGCCCGGCGGGTCGACGGTTTCCTGGTGCGCAGCGGCACGGACAATCGCGCGGTGTCGGGCAACCTGAACGACATCCTGCTCGCCCAGGATTACCAGGACCTCACAGGGCAAGTGATCAAGCGCGTGACCCAGTTGGTCACCGAAGTTGAAAGCAACCTGCTCAAGCTCGTGCTGATGGCCAGTCAGGTGGACCGCTTTGCGGGCATCGAACATGACCGTGAAGCGATGCTTGCTGAAAAAGATCCACAAAAACATCTCTCTCAGGGTGAAGGTCCGCAGATTCATGCCGATAAAAGAGAAGACGTTGTGTCCGGTCAGGACGATGTGGACGATTTGCTATCCAGCCTAGGGTTTTAGAACTTTAGGTATTTTAGGTTTTTAGACCTGTTAGGAGCACCCCCCTGATGAGCTTCGGCGCCGATGAAGAGATCCTTCAGGATTTCCTGGTTGAGGCCGGCGAGATTCTTGAGCAACTGTCCGAGCAACTGGTCGAGCTGGAAAGCCGGCCGGATGATGCGGATTTGCTCAATGCAATTTTTCGCGGTTTTCACACTGTAAAAGGGGGCGCCGGCTTCCTCCAGCTCAATGAGCTGGTGGAGTGCTGCCACATCGCCGAGAACGTGTTCGACATCCTGCGCAAGGGTGAGCGGCGCGTCGATTCGGAACTGATGGACGTGGTTCTCGAAGCGCTGGACGCGGTGAACAGCATGTTCAGCGAAGTCCGCGAGCGCAGCCCGATCACGGCTGCGACACCTGAATTGCTTGCGGCATTGGCCCGTCTGGCCGAGCCGCAATCGGCTGACGAGGTGGCCTCTGCGCCTGTTGCTGCCGCGGTCGAAGCGCCCGTGGCTGAAACCGATTCGGGCGACATCACTGACAATGAATTTGAGCAGTTGCTGGACTCGCTGAATGCCGTCAAGGCCCAGGCTGAGGCTCCGGCAGTTGCGCAGGCGCTTGCCAGCGAGACGGCCGCCAGCGACGAAATCACCGATGCCGAGTTCGAGTCATTGCTCGATCAACTGCATGGTAAAGGCCAGTTCGCCGTCGATGCGGTGGTCCCGGCGCCCGTTGCGCCCGTTGCGCCCGTTGCGCCAGAGGCCCCGAAGGCGGCAGGCGACAGTTCCGATATTACCGACGACGAATTCGAAGCACTGCTCGACCAACTGCACGGCAAGGGCAACTTTGCTGTCGAGGCACTGGAATCGGCCATTGCTTCAGTACCTGCCCCCGCAGCCCCAAGCGCGGTGGCGGCCGGCAGCGATCTGATTTCCGATCACGAGTTCGAAGCGCTGCTCGACGAACTGCACGGCAAAGGCAAGTTCAGCGAAGTCGGCACCGCGGCTGTGGCCAACGGTTCGAACGCTTCTGTTGCGGCACCGGCAGCCAAGGCTGCGGCGCCCAAACCTGTGGCCAAGGCACCGGAGCCAAAAGCCCAGGCGCCGGCCCCGGCAGCCGCTGCTGCACCGGCTGCTGCACCGGCTGCTGCACTGGCATCGTCCCGCGCTCCGGCCGCGCCACCGGCAGAAAAACCGGCCAGTGAAGCCGAGACCACCGTGCGGGTCGATACTGCGCGCCTCGACGAAATCATGAACATGGTCGGCGAGCTGGTGCTGGTGCGTAACCGCCTGGTCCGTCTGGGCCTCAACAGCGGTGACGAAGCCATGTCCAAGGCCGTGTCGAACCTCGACGTGGTCACCGCCGACCTGCAAACCGCGGTCATGAAGACCCGGATGCAACCGATCAAGAAAGTCTTCGGGCGCTTCCCGCGCCTGGTTCGCGACCTGGCTCGCCAGCTCAAGAAAGAGATCAACCTGGAACTGGTCGGCGAAGAAACCGACCTCGACAAGAACCTCGTCGAGGCCCTGGCCGATCCGTTGGTGCACTTGGTGCGCAACGCGGTCGACCACGGCATCGAATCGCCGGAAGAACGCGAAGCCTCGGGCAAGGCCCGTGGTGGCAAGGTCATCCTGGCGGCCGAGCAGGAGGGCGATCACATCCTGCTGTCGATCTCCGATGACGGTAAAGGCATGGACCCGAACGTCTTGCGTTCCATCGCGGTTAAACGCGGTGTGATGGACAAGGACGCGGCAGACCGACTGAGCGATACCGAGTGCTACAACCTGATCTTCGCCCCGGGTTTCTCGACCAAGACTGAGATCTCCGACGTATCGGGTCGTGGCGTGGGCATGGACGTGGTGAAAACCAAGATTTCCCAGCTCAACGGTTCGATCAACATCTACTCGGTCAAGGGCCAGGGTTCGAAGATCGTCATCAAGGTGCCTCTGACCCTGGCGATCATGCCGACGCTGATGGTCATGCTCGGCAACCAGGCGTTTGCGTTCCCGCTGGTGAACGTCAACGAGATCTTCCACCTCGACCTGTCGACCACCAACGTCGTGGACGGCCAGGAAGTGGTGATCGTGCGGGACAAGGCACTGCCACTGTTCTATCTCAAACGCTGGCTGGTCAGCTCCGCCGCTCACGAAGAGCAGCGCGAGGGTCATGTGGTGATCCTTTCGGTGGGCACGCAACGGATCGGCTTTGTCGTCGATCAGCTGGTGGGCCAGGAAGAAGTGGTCATCAAGCCATTGGGCAAAATGCTCCAGGGAACGCCGGGCATGTCCGGCGCCACCATCACCGGTGACGGCCGCATCGCGCTGATTCTCGATGTTCCGAGCATGCTCAAGCGTTACGCCACACGGCGTATTTGATTCTGGTGGAGCGGGGCGCCTGGCCTCGCTCCATCTAATGGAGTGTTTATGGCAGTCAAAGTCCTGGTGGTGGACGATTCGGGGTTTTTCCGCCGCCGCGTCTCGGAAATTCTTTCAGCGGATTCGAATATCCAGGTCGTCGGCACGGCGACCAACGGCAAAGAGGCGATTGATCAGGCGCTGGCCCTCAAGCCCGACGTGATCACCATGGACTACGAGATGCCGATGATGGACGGCATCACTGCCGTGCGGCACATCATGCAACGCTGCCCGACCCCGGTCCTGATGTTCTCCTCGCTGACCCACGAAGGCGCCCGCGTCACCCTCGATGCGCTGGATGCCGGCGCGGTGGACTTCCTGCCGAAGAATTTCGAAGACATCTCGCGCAACCCCGAGAAGGTCAAACAACTGCTGTGCGAGAAGATTCTGAGCATCTCGCGCAGTAATCGTCGTGTCAGTCACTACAGCGCTCCGGCGCCTGTCGCTGCGCCGGCCCCGACGCCTGCGCCTTCGAGCGTGGGCAGCTTTGGCAGCAATGCGCCCGTGCGTCCGGCACCGGCACCGATCCCTGCGCGCGCGCATGCGGCCGCCCCTTCGTCGCCCGCGCCGAAACGCAAAAACTACAAACTGGTGGCCATCGGTACGTCCACCGGCGGCCCGGTTGCCCTGCAACGGGTGTTGACCCAATTGCCGGCCAACTTCCCGGCCCCGATCGTGCTGGTTCAACATATGCCGGCCGCCTTCACCAAGGCCTTCGCCGAGCGCCTGGACAAGCTCTGCCGCAYCAGCGTCAAGGAAGCCGAGGATGGTGACATCCTGCGTCCGGGCCTGGCGCTGCTGGCACCGGGTGGCAAGCAAATGATGATCGACGGCCGCGGCGCAGTGAAAATCCTCCCGGGTGACGAGCGTCTCAATTACAAGCCGTGCGTGGACATCACATTCGGTTCGGCAGCCAAGTCCTACGGTGACAAAGTTCTGGCGGTCGTCCTGACCGGCATGGGCGCCGATGGCCGTGAAGGCGCGCGCCTGCTCAAGCAGGGCGGCAGTTCGATCTGGGCGCAGGACGAAGCCAGTTGCGTGATCTACGGCATGCCGATGGCCATCGTCAAAGCTGAGCTCGCCGACGCGGTGTACAGCCTGGACGACATCGGCAAGCACCTGGTCGAGGCGTGCATCTGATGGATGTTCTAAGCCTGATCGGCATCATCATGGCCTTTGTCGCCATCATCGGCGGCAACTACCTTGAAGGCGGTCATCTGGGCGCCCTGGCCAACGGCCCGGCAGCACTGATCGTGCTCGGCGGCACCATTGGCGCGGCGCTGCTGCAATCGCCGATGAGCGCCTTCAAGCGTGCCATGCAGATCCTCGCGTGGATCCTGTTTCCGCCCCGTGTCGACCTGGCCGGTGGCATCGACCGCGTGGTGAACTGGAGCCTGACGGCACGCAAGGAAGGCCTGCTCGGCCTGGAAAGTATCGCCGACGCCGAACCCGACAATTACGCGCGCAAAGGCCTGCAATTGCTGGTGGATGGCGCCGAACCAGAAGCGATCCGCAGCATTCTGGAAGTGGATTTCTACACCCAGGAAGCCCGCGACATCGAAGCCGCCAAGGTCTTTGAAAGCATGGGCGGCTATGCGCCGACCATCGGTATCATCGGTGCGGTGATGGGCCTGATTCACGTCATGGGCAACCTGGGTGATCCGTCGCAACTGGGTAACGGTATCGCCGTGGCCTTCGTCGCCACCATCTACGGCGTGGCCAGTGCCAACCTGGTGCTGCTGCCGATTGCCGCCAAACTCAAATCCATCGCGTTGCGCCAGTCGCGGTATCGCGAAATGTTGCTGGAAGGGATCCTGTCGATCGCCGAAGGTGAAAACCCTCGTTCCATTGAGTTGAAGCTTCAGGGCTTCATGGATTGATGGGAGACATGGATCATGGCACGTCGTCGCCAGCATGAAGAGCATGTAAACCATGAACGTTGGCTGGTTTCCTAYGCCGACTTCATCACATTGCTGTTCGCTTTTTTCGTGGTGATGTACTCGATTTCGTCGATCAACGAAGGCAAGTACAAGGTCATTTCCGAAGCGTTGATCGGCGTCTTCACCGACACTGATCGCGCACTCAAGCCGATCCCCATCGGTGACGAGCGGCCGAAGACCGTGACCCCGGCCAAGCCGTTGGTCAAGGACAGTGACCAGGTCGATGCCGGTGTCGCCGGCGCCAGCGATCCGTTGAAAAGCATCGCCGACGATATCAGCGCGGCGTTCGGTGACCTGATCAGCTCCAGTCAGATGACCGTGCGCGGTAACGAACTGTGGGTCGAGATCGAGCTCAATTCCAGCCTGTTGTTCGGCAGCGGCGATGCCATGCCCAGCGACATCGCATTCAACATCATCGACAAGGTCGCCGCGATCCTGAAGCCGTTCGACAACCCGATTCATGTCGAAGGTTTCACCGACGATCAACCGATCCGCACCGCGCAGTATCCCACCAACTGGGAGCTGTCCTCAGCCCGCTCGGCCAGCATCGTGCGCATGCTGGCGATGCAAGGGGTGAACCCCGGTCGCCTGGCTTCGGTGGGCTACGGCGAGTTTCAGCCGGTGGCCAACAATGCCACCGCTGAAGGTCGCGCCCGCAACCGTCGCGTGGTGTTGGTGGTGTCGCGCAACCTCGATGTTCGCCGCAGCCTGACCGGCACCGGAACCGCCCATGCGCAACCGGATGCCGCATTGAAGCGTGCTGGCACACAAACTGCACCGACCCCGGTCAAGTCGCCGGTACGAGAGAGCGCCGTCAATTCTCCGTCACCCGCATTAACACGTTGAGCTATTTCTCGGCCGATCCGTGCGGCCGGGAGGAACAATCCGAATGAGAGTCTGGGCAGTCGCCAATCAAAAGGGTGGTGTTGGTAAAACCACTTCCTCCATCGCTTTAGCCGGTTTACTGGCGGAGGCGGGCAAGCGCGTGGTCGTGGTCGATCTCGACCCCCACGGCTCGATGACCAGCTACTTCGGCTACGACCCCGACGCCCTGGAGCACAGCAGCTACGACCTGTTTCTGCACAAGGGCAACGTACCGCAAGGACTGCCGGGTCAACTGCTGCTGTCGACCAGTGACGAACGCATCTCCCTGTTGCCGTCCAGCACCGCGCTGGCCACCCTTGAGCGCCAGTCGCCGGGGCAGAGTGGTTTGGGCCTGGTGATTGCCAAGAGCCTGGCGCAACTGTGGCAGGACTTCGATTACGCCGTGATCGACAGCCCGCCATTGCTCGGTGTGCTGATGGTCAATGCCTTGGCGGCGAGCCAGCAACTGGTGATTCCGGTGCAGACCGAACACCTGGCAGTCAAAGGCCTTGAGCGCATGGTCAACACCCTGGCGATGATCAACCGCTCGCGCAAACAGGCGTTGCCCTTCACCATCGTGCCGACACTGTTTGACCGGCGCACCCAGGCGTCCCTCGGGACGTTGCGCGTGCTGCGCGACAAATTCCCCGACGAAATCTGGCAGGGCTACATCCCGGTGGACACGCGTCTGCGTGATGCCAGCCGTGCCGGGCTGACGCCTTCGCAGTTCGACGGCAAGAGCCGTGGTGTTCTGGCTTATCGCGCATTGCTCAAGCACCTGTTGGCGGCACAACTTGTTCCGCAGGTGGCGTGATATGACCTCGATCCCTGTAGGAGCGAGCCTGCTCGCGATGGTCGTCAACGATGACGCGGGAAACCTGGCACCCCGTGGCGCTCTCAGGTTCATCGCGAGCAAGTCGAATCGTCGCACCGTCGCCCCTACAGGTGCGTGCGGATGAACCGGCCATTGAAGACCACATTACGCCCGCAATTGGCGTTGCAGTCGTATCTGGACAGCCTGCTGCAGKACGTGACCGAAGAGTTGACGCTGCCCCTGGAGGAAGTGGCCGAGGAGATCGCCGCCGAAGCGGTGCTGGACGAATTCCAGGCAGCGGTGCTCGAAGAGCAGGCCCGTGATGCCGCGGCGGCCGCGCCGGTGCCGGCATCCGTAGCGCCAGTGTTCAAGGCGCCGGTGATCGAAGCCCCGGCGCCAGTCATGGCGTCCGTTTCGACCATCGCTCCGCTGCTGCAAGCCTTGGTACCGCCACCTGTTGAAGCGCAGCCAGTCGCTGTCGAAGTGCCGCAAACCCTGGTACCGCCAGTCGTCGAAGTGCATCTGCCACCGAGCAATACGCCGCCCCCGGTGGAAACCGACGGTCGTCCGTCCTGGGCTGCCGAGCCTTTCGAATGCCTGCTGTTCGATGTCGCCGGCTTGACCCTGGCAGTGCCGCTGGTGTGCCTGGGGTCGATTTACTCCCTGGCCGGTCACGAGCTGACGCCGTTGTTCGGCCAGCCGGAATGGTTCCTGGGCATCCTGCCGAGCCAGGCCGGCAACCTCAAAGTGCTCGATACCGCGCGCTGGGTCATGCCCGACCGTTACCGCGACGATTTCAAGCAGGGTCTGCAATACGTGATTTCGGTCCAGGGCTATGAATGGGGCCTGGCGGTGCATCAGGTCAGCCGCTCGTTGCGTCTGGACCCGAATGAAATCAAATGGAGAAGTCATCGGGGTCAGCGGCCATGGCTCGCCGGCACGGTGATTGAACACATGTGCGCCTTGCTCGACGTCGCCTCATTGGCCGAGTTGATCGCCAGTGGCGGGGCAAAGCACATGTCCGGCAGCAAGCCGAACCACAAACCGACAAACATTAGATAAACAACAGGCGACGTCACTCGATGGCGTTGCACGGAACACACACCGCCAGGGCGGTTTCTTGAGGGGTCAGGGTATGAATGACAAGGCAACGGCGGCAAAAGGTTCCGAAGATCCGATCCTGCAATGGGTCACCTTCAAGCTGGACAACGAGACCTACGGCATCAACGTGATGCGCGTTCAGGAAGTCCTGCGTTACACCGAAATCGCCCCGGTCCCGGGTGCCCCGAGCTACGTGCTGGGCATCATCAACCTGCGTGGCAACGTGGTGACCGTGATCGACACCCGTCAGCGCTTCGGCCTGATGAATGCCGAGATCAGCGACAACACCCGTATCGTCATCATCGAAGCCGACAAGCAGGTTGTCGGGATCATGGTCGACAGCGTGGCCGAAGTGGTTTACCTGCGTCAGTCGGAAATCGAAACCGCGCCGAACGTGGGTAATGAAGAGTCCGCCAAGTTCATTCAAGGCGTGTGCAACAAGAACAACGAACTGCTCATCCTGGTCGAGCTGGACAAGATGATGAGCGAAGAAGAATGGTCGGAACTGGAGAGTATCTGATTGATTCTCGAGGTTGCGGTCATTGTCCTGTTCCTGTTCTGGGCAGGCACGCTGGCAATGTTCCTGGCGTACATTCGCGGTCAAAAGCAGATCGCCGCACAACAGGCCCAGGGTGATGCATTGCGTGATCAGCGCATCAAGGACCTGGGCAAGCGCGTCGAGGACTACCAGAACGGCAACGTGCGCATGGGCGAAGACCTGCATGAACTGCGCGCGATCGTTGCGCCGTTGCCGGACAAGCTGGCTCAGATGGAACAACGCGATCCTACAAGCCTGTCGTTTGCCCAGGCGGCGCGACTGGTCGGGATGGGCGCCAGCGTCGACGAACTGACCCAGTCCTGCGGCTTGACCCAGGCTGAGGCGGAGTTGATGAGCAAGCTTCACAAGAACTAGTTACCTGTAGGAGCGAGCCTGCTCGCGATGGACATCAACGATTGCGCGGGCTGTCTGAATGAGCGCGTCGCACTTGAGTTCATCGCGAGCAGGCTCGCTCCTACAGTGGTTCTATGTCGGACACAGGACATGTGTTCACCGAAGATCAACTATAGGAGCGTGCTTGCTCCGGGCGGCGTTCCGACGATGGAAGTCAACGATGACGCGGGCCTCCTGAAGAAACACGGCGTTCCGACGATGGCGTCTTCGAATGCGCAGCAATCTTCTCCGCGATCCGACGCATTCCTCTCTATCCTCAGACGGGGATTACGCTGCGGTAATCTCCTGCCTATAGCTTTTTCAGATTCCGCTATCTTGTGATTGCAACCCGCCATCAGTAGTTTGATCATCTTGTTCAAAATATGCAGTGCCAAGGAGGCTCATGATCGACATTTTGCGCGGTGCACCGCTGTGGGTTTATGCGGTTTTTCTGATTCTGACTTATTACGGTGTCATTGCCTGCTTCAAGAGCCACGTGTCGAAAAGGTCATTGCAGATCACTCCGGTGATATTCGTGACCCTGTCCCTGGCTTCGCTGAATCTCTCCCAAGGTGTAGTCATTCCCCTCTCGGCCTACGTACTCGGGCTATGGGCAGGATGGTTACTCGCATTGCGTTTTTACTCGTACACGAATGTGAAGTGCGTGGGAGAAACGTTGGAGTTGGGCGGTACAGTCAAGGTACTGATGGTGTATTGGGGCTTCTTCGCATGGCGTTACTACCTTGGCTATCAGGCAGCGATGTATCCGGAAATGGCCAATGAATTGCCGATGACGGCATGCTCGGCACTGGGGGCTGGCCTTATCAATGGCTTGATTACTGGTCGCAGTCTCAAGCTTTTGCGGTTTTTCAGGTTTGAAGGTGTTACGCAGGTATCAACGAAGACAGTGCACAAGAGCGAGTGAAAGGTTCAGCCGGCTAGTCCCAAAACAACGGGTACGACTCAATCCTGTGGCTTGACCCAGGGTTGATGAGCAAGTTGCATAGGAGCAGCTAGAAGCCTGTAGGAGCAGCCGGTCGACGCTCGATTGTTCGCGATGGACGTTAACGAGGACGCGGGCTTCCTGGAGAAACGCGGCGCTCATACCTCCATCGTCGGAACGCCGCCCGGAGCAAGCCCGCTCCCACAGTAGTTCTATTTCGTACGCGAAAGACGTGTTCACTGAAGATCAAATGTGGGAGCGGGCTTGCTCGCGAAGGCGTCTTCAAATCCTCAGTAGTCTTCCCCGCGCTCGCTAATGTCCTTCTCGCCCATCAGCGCATCCGGACCCTGTCCCACCGGAAACTTCCCCTTCAAATTCCACGCAAACGCAATGATCTCGGCAATCGTCAGATACAGCTCCTGCGGAATGCTGTCCCCCAGTTCCATGCGCGCCAGCAGCCTCACCAACTCGGCATTTTCGTAGATCGGCACTTCGCAGTCGCGGGCGATCCGCAGGATTTCTTCCGCCAGTTCTTCGTCGCCCTTGGCGGTGAGGGTGGGGGCGTGGGTGCCGTCGTATTTGAGGGCGATGGCCTGGCGTGGGGCATTGGGGGTTTTCATGCGGTTTCGTCGACCCAGCGTTGTTCGAGGCGGGTTTGTGGGCCTTGGGGCGGTGTGCTGAGGTGGCAATCCAGGTCGCCGACGTTCAGGCCGGCGGACAGCAGGCGATCACGCAGCCCGGCCAGATTGCTTTCGATCAGGCTGGCGGTGTACGGCCGTTCGGCCCAGAGCTGGCTGGAGAGGCTGCCTTTGATCAACTGCGCCTGGATTTGCAGCGGCCCCAAGGGCTCCATGGCGAAGGCCAGTTCCACACGCCACAGCTGTTGCCTGGATTCGCGTACTTCGCGATGTTCTTTTGGCTGTTCTTTCTCGGGGGTGTCCTCGCGCTGGAACTTGACCTGCAAGGGCACGATGTCCTGCATGTTGCGCATCGGGATTTCCAGTTGCCAGGTGCTCATCAGCCGTCCGTCGGCGGTTACGCCGGTTTGTTCCAGACTCGACAATTGATGGCTTTGCAGGCGCGAAACTGCGGCGGCAGCCAGGCGCAGCAGGTGTTCGAGGTCGTTTTCACCGTCGGCGCTTTGCAACTGGCGTTCGGGCAGCGGGAAACCGGTCGGCGACGGTTTGGCACTGACCTGGCCGAGCATGCCCAGGGCATTGCGGACAAAATTCGGCATGGCCTGGGCCAGGGTGTTGGCGGCGATGATCGCGCCGAGGCTGGTGCTGGCCGGCAAGCCCTGACTCAATTGCGCAACCAGTTTCAGCAGGTCGCCTTTCATGTCCGGTGTGAGCGTCGGGGTTTGCCCGTTCAGCAGTTTGCTTTCGAGGAACGCACCACTGCTGGCCAGCGCCAGGGCCAGGCCCTTGGGGGTGCTTAGTTGCTGGACATCCGGCAGGCCGGTGAGTAAACGGGCAGCGGCGCTGCGCAGTTCGGCAGAGGTCTGGTCCGAGGCCGGAAGGTTCTGCAGGAGCTTGAGCAAGCCATCCAGCGAGCCCTGGCGGCTTTGCTGGTCGACCAGTTGCCGGGTTACTGCCAGTTGTTCCTGGCGGCTGCTCAGTGGCACGAATCTCAATGTCTGGCTGTCTTGCACCTGCGCGCTCAACAAGGTGCCGATGCGCAAGGGCTGCGGACTGTCGATGCTCAGGGTGCTGCCGCTCAGTGCACTGTTGAGCAGGCTCACCATCGAGCGAAACACCATGGGCTGGCCGGGCACTTGCGGCAGCACTTGCGAAGTCAGCACCTTGCCCTGCAGCAGGGTGCCAACGGGCAGCTGTCCGGTGTCGAGGCGGGTGAGGGTGGCGACGCTGGAGGCTATGGCCTGTTGCACCGTCACGGCCAGATTGCCGGCCGAGGGCTGGGTGACGACCAGTGTGGTGCCCTGGGCCAGCGGTTGATTGCTGGTGGTCTGGACTGTGGTCTGGCGGCCGCTGTCGAGGGTGACCTTGAGCAGCATCTGGAAAGCCTGATCCGCCTGCTTGAGCGACAACACTTCGGCCTGGGCGGTTTGACCGACGCTGATCAGCCCCTCCACCGGCGTCAGCAACTTGAGCAATTCACCGCTGACCACCTGCGGGCGTGAGGGCGCCGGGAGGGTTTGCGGTAGCGGGAGGATGTTCATTTCGCCTGTCATACGCGGTCACAACCTGAGGAAAATGCACTCTTTAGAGTAGGGCCTGGCATGTATAATGCCGCGCCGTTGTATCCAAAAATGGCGAAAACTTTGCAATTGTTTGACGCAGCTCTCTAGTACAAGACGTCATTGCATCTATGCTGCATCTCTTTAACGGCCGCGCCAGTGCCGACTTGAACCGTATAAGGCCCGTGAACCCTTGACCAGTCCTGTCCTGCAAACCGTTGCCCTTGCCTGTGAGCGAGACCTTCGGCTGCTCTTCGAAAATCTCGATTTGAGACTGGCCAGTGGCGAAATGGTGCAAATCAGCGGCCCCAATGGCAGTGGCAAGACCAGCCTGTTGCGCCTGCTCTCGGGATTGATGCACCCGACCGCCGGTCAAGTGCTGCTCAATGGCCAGCCACTGAACGAGCAACGCGGCGAACTGGCGCGCAATCTGCTGTGGATCGGCCACGCTGCCGGGATCAAGGATTTGCTGACGCCGGAAGAGAATCTGAGCTGGCTGTGTGCCTTGCATCACCCGGCGACCCATGAGTCGATCTGGCAGGCGCTGGCCGCAGTAGGCCTGCGTGGTTTCGAGGATGTTCCCTGTCACACCCTGTCCGCGGGCCAGCAGCGTCGCGTTGCCTTGGCGCGCTTGTACCTGGACAGCCCGCCGCTGTGGATCCTCGATGAACCCTTTACTGCCCTCGACAAGCAGGGCGTGGCACAACTCGAAGAACACCTGGCCGGCCACTGCGAACGCGGTGGCATGGTGGTGTTGACCACTCACCACACGCTGAGCCGGATGCCGGCCGGTTATCGCGACATCGATCTGGGGAGCTGGGCCGTATGAGTGTTTTCGGCCTGTTGGTCGCCCGCGAGGCGCGTCTGCTGTTCCGCCGTCCGGCGGAGCTGGCCAATCCGCTGGTGTTCTTTGCCATCGTCGTCTCATTGTTCCCGTTGGCAGTCGGCCCCGAGTCTCAATTGTTRCAAACCTTGTCTCCGGGGTTGGTCTGGGTGGCGGCACTTTTATCGGTTCTGCTCTCGCTGGACGGGCTTTTCCGCAGTGATTTCGAAGATGGATCGCTTGAACAGTGGGTCCTTTCGCCGCACCCCCTGCCTCTTCTGGTTTTGGCCAAGGTGCTGGCACACTGGGCCTTTTCCGGCCTGGCACTGGTTTTGCTCGCACCTTTGCTGGCGTTGATGCTCGGTTTGCCTGCCGCCTGTCTGCCGGTGTTGCTGCTTTCGTTGTTGCTCGGTACACCGGTACTGAGCCTGCTCGGTGCAGTGGGTGCGGCGCTGACCGTGGGCTTGAAGCGCGGTGGCCTGCTGCTGGCACTGCTGATTCTGCCGTTGTACATCCCGGTGTTGATCCTTGGCAGTGGCGCCTTGCAGGCTGCCTTGCAGGGCATGCCGGCGAACGGTTATCTCCTGTGGCTTGGCAGCCTGGCCGCCCTGGCGATAACCCTGACACCTTTTGCAATAGCTGCTGGCCTGAAGATCAGCGTCGGCGAATAATGAGGTCTGGTTATTTTTTAACCAGTAAAGACCCAGGCTCTTCACAGTAAAGAGCAACCGTGATGGAAAYAGTATGAACTGGACGTGGTTTCACAAGCTCGGCTCGCCCAAATGGTTTTACGGCATCAGCGGCAAAATGCTGCCCTGGCTGAGCGTCGCGGCGTTGCTGCTGATCAGCGTTGGCGTGGTCTGGGGCCTGGCCTTCGCACCGCCGGACTACCAGCAGGGCAACAGCTTCCGCATCATCTATATCCACGTTCCGGCCGCCATGCTGGCGCAGTCTATCTACGTGATGCTGGCCGTGTGCGGCATCGTCGGGCTGGTATGGAAGATGAAACTGGCCGACGTCGCCCTGCAATGCGCCGCACCGATTGGCGCCTGGATGACCGCCGTAGCGCTGGTCACAGGGGCGATCTGGGGCAAGCCGACCTGGGGCTCGTGGTGGGTCTGGGATGCACGCCTCACGTCCATGCTTATCCTGCTTTTCCTGTACTTCGGTCTCATTGCATTGGGCAACGCGATCAGCAATCGTGACAGCGCGGCCAAGGCCTGTGCGGTGCTGGCGATCGTCGGCGTGATCAATATCCCGATCATCAAGTACTCGGTGGAGTGGTGGAACACCCTGCACCAGGGCGCGACCTTCACCCTCACCGAAAAACCGGCAATGCCTGCCGAGATGTGGCTGCCACTTCTGCTGACGGTATTGGGTTTCTACTGTTTCTTCGGCGCGGTCCTGCTGCTGCGCATGCGTCTTGAAGTGCTCAAGCGCGAAGCCCGGGCCAGTTGGGTCAAAGCCGAAGTGGAAAACAGCCTGGAGGTCGCTCGATGAGTTTTGCTTCATTCGGCGACTTCATCGCCATGGGTCATCATGGCCTGTATGTCTGGTCAGCCTATGGCATCTGCCTGACGGTGTTGGCCCTCAACGTGGCGGCGCCGATCCTGGCCCGCAAGCGGTATCTGCAACAAGAGGCGCGTCGTCTGCGCCGGGAGAACGGCAAGTGAATCCGCTGCGCAAAAAGCGTCTTACCATCATTCTCGCGATCCTGGTCGGGGTCGGCGCTGCCGTCGGCCTGGCCCTGAGCGCCCTGCAGCAGAACATCAATCTGTTTTACACACCGACCCAGATTGCCAACGGCGAAGCGCCACAAGACACGCGCATTCGCGCCGGTGGCATGGTCGAGAAGGGCTCGCTGGAGCGTTCCAGCGACTCCCTGGATGTGAAATTCGTCGTCACCGACTTTAATAAATCCGTGACCATCACCTATCGCGGCATCCTGCCGGACCTGTTCCGTGAAGGGCAGGGCATCGTCGCCCTGGGCAAGCTCAATGCCGATGGCGTGGTGGTGGCCGATGAAGTGCTGGCCAAGCACGATGAGAAGTACATGCCGCCGGAAGTGACCAAGGCGTTGAAAGACAGCGGTCAATCGGCTCCAACGCCCGCGAAGGAGGGTTGATCCATGACATCCGGCATTTTTATTCCCGAGCTTGGCCACCTGGCGATGATTCTGGCCCTGTGCTTCGCCCTGGCCCAGGCTGTGGTGCCGCTGTTCGGTGCCTGGCGCGGTGACCGCCTGTGGATGAGCCTGGCCCAGCCGGCCGCGTGGGGACAGTTCACCTTTCTGGTGTTTGCCTTCGGTTGCCTGACCTACGCCTTCATGGTCGACGATTTCTCCGTGGCATATGTGGCCAACAACTCCAACAGCGCATTGCCGTGGTACTACAAGTTCAGCGCCGTGTGGGGTGCCCACGAAGGTTCCTTGCTGTTGTGGGCCTTGATTCTCGGCGGCTGGACCTTCGCGGTGTCGGTGTTTTCCCGGCAATTGCCGCAGGTCATGCTGGCCCGCGTGCTGGCGGTGATGGGAATGATCAGCACCGGTTTCCTGCTGTTCCTGATCATGACCTCCAACCCGTTCAAACGCATCCTGCCGCAAGTGCCCAGCGACGGCGCCGATCTTAATCCGTTGCTGCAAGACATCGGCCTGATCGTTCACCCGCCGATGCTGTACATGGGCTACGTCGGTTTCTCGGTGGCCTTCGCCTTCGCCATCGCCGCGCTGATGGGCGGTCGCCTGGATGCCGCGTGGGCACGTTGGTCGCGTCCGTGGACCATCGTCGCATGGGCGTTCCTCGGCATCGGCATCACCCTCGGTTCGTGGTGGGCGTACTACGAACTCGGCTGGGGCGGCTGGTGGTTCTGGGACCCGGTGGAAAACGCCTCGTTCATGCCATGGCTGGTGGRCACCGCGCTGATTCACTCGTTGGCGGTCACGGAAAAACGTGGCGTGTTCAAGAGCTGGACCGTGTTGCTGGCCATCGCTGCGTTTTCGTTGAGCCTGCTGGGGACGTTCCTCGTGCGCTCCGGCGTGCTGACCTCGGTGCACGCCTTTGCGTCCGATCCGGAGCGCGGCGTGTTCATCCTGATTTTCCTGCTGTTCGTGGTCGGTGGTTCGCTGACGCTGTTCGCCCTGCGCGCGCCGGTGGTCAAGAGCCAGGTAGGCTTTAACCTCTGGTCCCGGGAAACCCTGCTGCTGGGCAACAACCTGGTGCTGGTGGTGGCCGCCTCGATGATCCTGCTCGGCACCTTGTACCCATTGATTCTGGACGCCATGACCGGTGCCAAGCTGTCAGTCGGCCCGCCGTACTTCAATGCGCTGTTCATTCCGTTGATGGCGTTGCTGATGGTAGTGATGGCGGTCGGTATGATCGTGCGCTGGAAAGACACCCCGGTGAAGTGGCTGGTGAGCATGCTCACCCCGGTATTGCTCGGTAGCGCAGCCATGTCCGTGGTGGCCGGTGTCGCCTACGGCGATTTCAACTGGGCGGTGCTCGCGACCTTCATGCTCGCCGCCTGGGTGTTGCTGGCCGGTGTGCGTGACATCTTCGACAAGACCCGTCACAAAGGCCTGATCAAGGGCCTGCCGACCCTGACCCGCAGCTACTGGGGCATGCAGATCGCGCACCTGGGCATTGCCGTGTGTGCGCTGGGTGTCGTGCTGTCGAGCCAGAACAGTGCCGAGCGGGACCTGCGCCTGGCACCGGGTGAATCCATGGACCTGGGCGGCTATCAGTTCGTCTTTGAAGGCGCCAAACACTTCGAAGGCCCGAACTTCACCTCCGACAAGGGCACCGTGCGGGTGATCAAGGGCGGTAAGGAAGTCAGCGTGCTGCACCCGGAAAAACGCCTCTATACCGTGCAGAACTCGGTGATGACCGAAGCAGGCATCGACGCCGGTTTCACCCGCGACCTCTATGTCGCCCTCGGTGAACCACTGGGCAACGGCGCCTGGGCTGTGCGCGTGCACGTCAAACCGTTTGTGCGCTGGATCTGGTTCGGCGGTTTGCTGACCGGCTTCGGCGGGTTGCTGGCGGCGCTGGATCGGCGTTATCGGGTCAAGGTGAAAAGCCGCGTGCGCGAAGCACTGGGCATGTCGGGAGCCACTGCATGAAGCGTTGGTTGATGTTGTTGCCACTGGCGATTTTTCTGGTGGTTGCTGTGTTTCTTTACCGTGGGTTGTACCTGGATCCGGCCGAGCTGCCTTCGGCCATGATCAACAAGCCGTTCCCGGAGTTTTCCCTGCCGGCGGTGCAGGGCGACAAGACCCTGACCAAGGCGGACATTCTCGGCAAGCCGGCGCTGGTCAACGTCTGGGGCACCTGGTGCATTTCCTGCCGGGTCGAGCACCCGGTGCTGAACAAGCTGGCCCAGCAGGGCGTGGTGATCTATGGCATCAACTACAAGGACATCAACACCGATGCCTTGAAGTGGCTGACGGACTTCCACAACCCCTATGTTCTGGATATTCGTGACGACGCAGGCTCGCTGGGCCTGAATCTCGGCGTGTACGGCGCGCCGGAAACCTTCTTCATCGATGCCAAGGGGATCATCCGCGACAAGTTCGTCGGCGTGATCGACGAGCAGGTCTGGCGCGAAAAACTGGCGGCCAAGTACCAGGCGCTGGTCGACGAGGCCAAGCCATGAAACGCTGGATCGCTACCATTGTCCTGGGCTTGAGCCTGGCTGGCGTGGCCCACGCGGCCATCGACACCTACGAGTTCGCCAAGGAAGGTGATCGCGAGCGTTTTCGCGAGCTGACCAAGGAGCTGCGTTGCCCCAAGTGCCAGAATCAGGACATCGCCGATTCCAACGCACCGATTGCCGCCGACCTGCGCAAAGAGATTTTTCGCATGCTCGGCGAGGGCAAGGACAACCAGCAGATCATCGACTTCATGGTCGACCGCTACGGTGACTTCGTCCGCTACAAGCCCGCCCTGAACGCCAAGACCGCTTTGCTCTGGTTCGGCCCCGCCGGCCTGCTGCTGGGCGGTGTCGTGATCATCGCGGTGATCGTTCGCCGTCGTCGCGTGCAACGCGCCGGCACCCGGGATGAGCTTTCTCCCGAGGAGCGCTCGCGCCTCGACCACTTGTTGGATAAAACCAAGAATGATTGATTTCTGGCTCGCTGCAGGTCTGCTGCTTCTGGTTGCCCTGAGTTTTCTGTTGATCCCCGTTCTGCGCAGTCGTCGTGCCCAGCGCGAAGAGGATCGTACCGCCCTGAACGTCGCGCTTTATCAGGAACGCGTGGCTGAGTTGCAGACTCAGCAGGAAGAGGGCGTGCTCGATGCGACGCAAATGGACGCCGGTCGCGCCGAAGCTGCCCGTGAGTTGCTGGCGGATACCGAAGGCGTCGAGGCGCCGCGAGTGTCGCGACTTGGCAAACCCTTGCCGTTGCTGGCGGCCGTCCTGGTGCCGATGCTGGGCCTGGGGCTGTACATGCATTACGGCGCCAGCGACAAGGTCGAACTGACCCGTGAATTCTCCCAGGCACCCAAGTCGATGGAAGAGATGACCCGGCGCCTGGAGCGCGTGGTCGCCGCTCAGCCGGAATCCGCTGAAGGCATGTACTTCCTCGGTCGCACCTACATGGCTCAGGATCGCCCGGCGGACGCGGCGAAGATGTTCGAACGCACGGTGAGCGTGGCCGGTCGTCAGCCCGAGCTGCTCGGTCAATGGGCCCAGGCCCAGTACTTCGCCGATGGCAAGAAGTGGTCGGATAAGGTCCAGGCCCTGACCGACGAAGCGCTCAAGGCCGATCCGAAAGAAGTCACCAGCCTTGGCTTGCTCGGCATTGCCGCGTTTGAAGGCGAGCGTTATCAGGACGCCATCGATTACTGGAATCGCCTGTTGGCGCAGTTGCCGCCGGACGACAAGTCCCGCGAGGCGCTGCAAGGCGGGATTTCCCGGGCCACGGAGAAACTGGTGGCCAGTGGCGGCAAGGTTGCGCAAGCACCGGCGGCCAAGGCCTCGGCGTTGCTCAAGGTCAGCGTCGATCTGGCCGCAGACCTCAAAACCAAGGTCCAGCCTGGCGACAGCGTGTTCATCTTCGCCCGTGCGATCTCCGGTCCTCCGGCCCCGCTGGCGGTCAAGCGCATGACCGTGGCCGACCTGCCGGTGACCGTCGAACTGGGCGATGCCGACGCGATGATGCCGCAATTGAAACTGTCGAACTTCCCTGAAGTCCAACTGGTTGCGCGCATTTCCCGTGCCGGCAAACCGACCGCCGGCGAATGGATCGGTCGCAGCCAGCCCCTGGCCAGCAGCACCACCGCGCCGCAAACACTGACCATCGACAGCCCGGACAAATAACAGGAAAACGCAATCATGACCGCATTCGCTCGTATCACCCTGCTCAGCGTCGTTATGGGGTTAAGCGCTTGTGCGGTCCAGCAACCAACGGAACATCCGGCACCACCACCGTTCCCGCCGTCGCAGCCCAGCCCCACGCCATCGACTTCACCCACACCGGTTAAACCGGGCATTCCGGCGAAACCTGCCAAACCGTTGCCCCGCACATCGGCCAGCTTTGCGCCGCCACCGGGGGGCAACAGCCATTGGGATCCGAAGCTTGGGGTCTATGTGCTCGATGACCAGCCCAATACCTTTTATCGCCAGCGTACCTATTACCGCTGGGATAACGGCTGGAGCCGGTCGATTGGTCCGAACGGGCCGTGGGAAGAGACGGACATTCACGGTGTACCGGGTGGCCTGGGACGGCAATTCGGGCAGTAACGCACTAAGGCGACCTTCGGGTCGCCTTTTTTGTGCCTGCTCTGGAATGTGATTGGCGGCTCACTGCTGACCCCTGTGGGAGCGGGCTTGCTCGCGAAGGCGGTGTGTCAGGCGGCGTGGATTTTTACGGGTGTACATATCCGTTTCTTCGGTAACGGCGGCTGATGGTTTCGCCCTTACGGCGACTCACTTTTTTTACAAGCGCCTAAAAAAAGTAAGCAAAAAAACGCTCGCCCCTGACGTACGGC
>NZ_JBFREX010000007.1:0-135157 GCF_052114525.1 Pseudomonas sp. KB_15
CGCGAAGAGGGTGTATCAGTCGACATATTTATTGACTGATACACCCTCTTCGCGAGCAAGCCCGCTCCCACATTTTGATCTTCGGTGTCGGGTTAAGCCAGTTCAGCCACTACCGACGCCAACGCCTTGGCCGGATCCGCCGCCTGGCTGATCGGACGGCCGATCACCAGATAGTCGGAACCGGCATCCAGTGCCTGACGTGGCGTCAGGATGCGACGCTGATCGTCCTGGGCGCTGCCCGCCGGACGAATCCCCGGGGTCACCAGTTGCAGCGACGGATGCGCCGATTTCAGCGCCTGGGCTTCCAGGGCCGAGCACACCAGACCGTCCATCCCGGCTTTTTCTGCCAGGGCGGCCAGGCGCAGCACCTGCTCTTGCGGCTCGATGTCCAGCCCGATGCCCGCCAGATCTTCACGCTCCATGCTGGTCAGCACGGTCACGCCGATCAGCAATGGTTTCGGACCGCTGCGCTGATCCAGCACTTCACGGCACGCGGCCATCATGCGCAGACCGCCGGAGCAATGTACGTTGACCATCCACACGCCCATTTCCGCAGCCGCCTTGACGGCCATCGCGGTGGTGTTCGGGATGTCGTGGAACTTGAGGTCCAGGAACACTTCGAAACCCTTGTCGCGCAGGGTCCCGACGATTTCCGAGGCGCAGCTGGTGAAGAGCTCTTTACCGACTTTGACCCGGCACAGCTTCGGGTCCAACTGATCGGCCAGCTTCAGTGCGGCGTCACGGGTAGGGAAATCCRGGGCGACGATGATAGGAGTCTGGCAGGCGGACATGAGTGGGCTCTCAGGCAAGTCGAAATCGGCGCGCATTGTAGCGGAACCAGCGCCGCTGCGGGACCCGATGATCGGTAAATCGTCGAGACGGTTCAGGCAAGACTAGCCCCCGAGGCCATTGTGTCGAGTTCGATACACACACGACACGCCCGCAACACCCGGGCCGGCTACCCTCAGCCCCCGCAATGGGTCCCTACATCAGCACTTCCCGCCTCAGGGTCGGACGCCTATGCTGGAACCACAACCTCGCAGCCCATCTTTGTGGTTGGCAGCCTGCCTGGCAGGTGTTGGCCTGACTGCAGTTATCCGTCTACCACGTATTTGAAAGCCACACTGACCCTTTGTGGGAGCGAGCCTGCTCGCGATGAGGCCCTGTACCGCAACAAAAAGCCCACTGACCCTCAGCGGCTCAGTGGGCTACGGATCCTGGACCTTCAGGGCCGGCGATCTTCAACCCGTGCCTGAGTCTTGCTCCAGTCGATCAACAGGCTGTAGGCCACCGCCAGCAATGTCGGGCCAATGAACAGACCGATAAAGCCAAAGGCAATCAACCCGCCAAACACCCCAAGCAGCACAATGACCAGCGGCAGATTACCGCCACGGCTGATCAGGTACGGCTTGAGCACGTTGTCGACACCGCTGATGATGAATGTGCCCCAGATCCCGAGGAATATGGCCAGCCCGTACTCGCCTTTCCAGGCCAGCCACGCGGTTGCCGGAATCCATACCAACGGTGGGCCCATCGGTATCAGGCTGAGCATGAACGTCACAATGCCGAGCACCAACGCACCCGGTACACCGGCAATCAGGAACCCGATCAGCGCCAGGATCGCCTGGGCCGCCGCCGTGCCGATCACACCGTTCACCACCCGCTGTACCGTGCCCGCTACCAGTTCAATGTAGTAGCCGGCCCGTTGACCGATCAGCCGCTCCAGCAAAGTGTGTACAAACGCCGCCAGACGCGGCCCGTCACGATAGAAAAAGAACACGAAGACGATGCTCAGGGTCAGCTCGAGAATACCGCCGCCGATCTGCGCGCTGCGCGCCAGCAACCAGTTACCCACCTGCCCCAGATAAGGCTTGAGCGACATCATCATCGCCGCGCCCTGCTCATCGATGCTGTTCCAGATCCCGACCAGCCGCTCGCCCACCAGGGGAATCGAACCCAGCCAGGCCGGCGCTTCGGGCAGCCCCTCGACCTGCGCATCCTTGATGAATGCCGTGGCATCGCGCACATGATCGGCGAGGTTGAAACCCAGCCACACCAGCGGTGCCGCTACCAGCACCATCCAGCCCAGCGTCAACAAGGCTGCCGCCAGAGACTCGCGGCCATTGAGCCAACGGGTCAGCAAGCGCATCAGTGGCCAACTGGCAAATGCCAGGACCGCGCCCCAGAACATCGCCGACCAGAATGGCGCCATCACCCAGAAGCTCGCGCCGAACAGCACCACGAGCAGGATCTGCACCAACAGGCGATCGTTATTGATCATCAAAAGTCTCGAAAAAGTCAGTCAGCAAAAGAGTAGGCGAACGCAGCGTGCACGTTCGCCCGGTACAGCCTAGCGCAATAGCTCGATGTGCAGGCCAGAGCCCTCGGCACTGCCGGTTTCCATCCGCGCGGCACGTACGCCCTGGGCAATCATTGCCTGACGCCAGGCTTCGGCGTTCGCTCCGGAAATACTGACCCGCAAGGTGGTGTCCAGATTCAGTCCGCGAGAAATCAGGCGTAGCCAGGTCTCGTCAGGTGCGCCGCTCAACATGGAAAAATCGAGCTCGCCGGTGCTCTTGAGTTCACGCAGCAAGGTCGCGGAGGTCGGCAACAACTCACCCAGCGGCGCCGAAGCGTCGAACTGTTCGACATGCAGGTAGGCTTTGCGATTACCGCGGGTGATGCTGTACAGCGCGACGAGCGTGTTGTCCCGTGGAGCGGCAAGTCGCAGCAGCAAATAGGCTTGTTGATCATCGGCGCCGTACAGCTTGGCGTTGCCGAAGACTTGATTGGCCCAGAGGCTGCTTTCGCCGCAATCGCGCGCCTGGCACCAAAAGAGCAACCCGGCGCCCTGCTGTTGCAAAGCCTCGCGGGCAGCGGTGAACGCCTCGGTGGATGAATGCTCCGGTGGCAACTCGTAGGTCACCGAAGTGACGTTGCCGCGGGCACTGACCTGACCGTCGAAACGTAACTGGCCACTGATCTTGCGGATCGAGCCCAACGGGTAGATCCGCTCCAGCTCGGCGGCCGGGCGATAGTCGACAATCTGGGCGTCGGCCATACGCGGCACTATCGGCAGGTCCTGACTGCCCGGAAGATCGGCGGCGAACAACAAGGGACTGAAACTGCACAGCACCAGCAAACTGAATGAACGCATGGATAGACTCATCGGATCAGCATGGCCTGGGCGCCCTTGATGACACTGGCTTCATCAGCGCGCTGCGGTACCTGCAGACCACGCTGCACCGCCGGCCGAGCCTCCAGGGTGGCCATCCAGCGTTGCAACGCCGTCAAGCCCTCCACCGAGACGCCCGACCACTCGTAACCGCGCACCCAAGGAAAGGTGGCGATGTCGGCAATGCTGTATTCGCCGGCGAGGAACTCCACGCTTTGCAGACGCGTGTCGAGCACTTCGTAGAGGCGACGGGTTTCATGTTGATAGCGGTCGATGGCACCCTGGAGTTTTTCCGGAAAGTAGCGGAAGAACACATTGGCCTGGCCCTGCATCGGGCCGATCCCCCCCATCTGGAACATCAGCCACTGCAGTACCACCGAACGTCCCTTCGGGTCGCAAGGCATCAGTTTGCCGGTCATTTCTGCGAGGTAAATCAGGATGGCGCCGGATTCGAACACAGCGAAATCGCCGTTGGCGCGGTCGACAATCGCCGGAATCCGGCCATTGGGGTTGATCTTGAGGAAGTCCGCGGACTTCTGCTCCTTTTTGTCGAAACTCAAGGCATGCACCGTGTAGGGCAGGCCGAGTTCCTCGAGCACGATAGAGACCTTGTGGCCATTCGGGGTCGCAGCGGTGTAGAGATCTATCATGGTTGTCTCCCATTTCAACCCGCCAAGCCTCGACAGTTGCCAGGCGCAAGTCAAGGAATGGCGAAGAACCGATTGAAACAGTCTGCGACAAGATCGGCACCGGACTCGTCATTCAGGTGCAAATGGTGGCCGCCTGGCAGCTGTTCCCGGCTAAAGGGTAGACGCTCGAGCAATTCCGGGTGTTTGGCGAGCATGCCGTCAGCAGCGACAACCAGTGTTGCGGGACATTTGACCCGCTGGACGAAGGCCATTGCCTGTTCAGTTGTAAGACGCAGCGGCGATGGCAGCGTGAGGCGGTTGTCGGTGCGCCAGGTATAACCGCCCGATACCGGCATCAGACCACGTTGTGCCAGCAGTTCGGCAGCCTCACGGCTGACCGCCACCAGGCCCTTCATGCGCGCTTCGATGGCTCGGTCGAGGGTGTCATAGACCGGTTTGCGCTTTTCCCGCAGATCCAGTTGCGCTTGCAGGGCCATGCCCATGCGCTCGGCAGCGTTTTCACCTTTGTCTGTAGGAGGAATGATGCCGTCGATCAACGCCAGGTGGGTGACCCGCTCGGGCATCGACCCGGCGATGATCAGCGAAGCGATAGCGCCCATCGAATGCCCCATCAGCGCAAATTTCTTCAGTCCAAGCTGTTCGGCGACTTGCAGCACATCGTGGGCATAGTCCCACATGGCGTAACCGGCTCCCGGCGGGCGATGCCCGGAATGACCGTGACCGGCCATGTCCAGAGCAATGATGCGCAGGCCTTTGAGTTTGGGGGCCAGGCGGGCAAAGCTGTTGGCGTTGTCCAGCCAGCCGTGCAGGGCAATGACCGGCACACCGTCTTCAGGACCGAACAGGTGCGCCGCCAGCTCGATGTGCGGCAGACTCAGGCGGACCTCTTCGACGACGTGGCTCATGCGCAATCCTGTTGTCGACGGCCGCCCCAGCGGTAGAACAGGCCTTTGAGCATTTCAGCGGTATCAAGGGGACGTTCAAGCGGAAACATGTGGCCGCCGGGCATGGTCAACGACTCGCCCAACGGCAGGCGGTCGACCGAACTGGCGTGATGGCGCATCACCACACGACTGTTGTGCCCGCGAACCACCGCCAACGGCACTTGCAACTGCCGGGTGCTACCCGGGCTGGTGTGCGGCACGCCGCGATAGATGCTGATTTCCGTGGCCGGGTCGAACCGCAGGCGCAGCTTGTCGCCAACCTGGTGCAAACCATGTTGCAGGTAGGCATCGAAGCATTCCGGGTCAAAACCGCGGAACAGGGTTTTACCGGCAAAATACTTCCGTGCACTTTCCAGGTCGGCAAACTCTTCACGGCGGCCCAGGGTACGCCCGGCCGGGGTCAAGCGGTCGATGAAGCCGAAACGCTTGGCTGCACGGATCACCCATCGATCGGTTCGGGTCAGCACTGGCGAGTCGAGCATCACCACCCCGCGATACAGTTCAGGGCAGCGCAAGGCCGCATGCAGGTGCAACACCCCACCGAAGGAATGACCGACGCCCCACACGGGCTCGGCCTGTTGTTGCAGGTGATGGATCAGCTCATCCACCAGGTTGTACCAGTTGTCGTCCGCCGGGTAACGCGGGTCGTGGGCGTGCTGCTCCAGATGCGTCACCTGAAACTCGGGTGCCAGCGCCGCAAACAACTTGCCGTAGGTCCCCGAAGGAAAACCATTGGCGTGGGCGAAAAAGATCTGTTGCGACATACCTGCAAATCCATAAGCGAGAACAGGCGTTGATTGTCCGCAAGACCGCGTCCTGCAGCAATGACCGTAACTGACAGGAATGATGACAGTCCGGTCAAAGCCATGGCTTTGGTTCAACGCGTCGGCGGATTCTCACCCAACGGCACCACCGCCATGGTCAGTCGCGACACGCAGCTGGCCTTGCCCTCATCGCTGGTCAGGCGAATGTCCCAGACATGGGTCGTGCGGCCGATGTGGATCGGCTTGGCCACCGCCGTCACCCGCCCGCTGCGCAGGCCGCGCAAATGGTTGGCGTTGATTTCCAGGCCCACGCAATAGAACTTGCTGGCATCGATGCACAGGTAACTGGCCATGGAGCCGACCGATTCGGCCAGTACCACCGAGGCGCCACCATGCAGCAAGCCGTAAGGCTGATGGGTGCGGTGATCGACGACCATGCTGGCGGTCAGGGACTCGTCGTCGAAGGCTTCGAAACGGATGTCCAGCACTTCGCCGATGGTGTTTTTCTGGATTGCGTTCAACTGTTCGATGTTGGGAGTGGTGCGCCACAGGCTCATCGCAGAGTTTCCTTGTTGGTTTTGTTCGTGGATCAATCCTGCCACAGCACCGCTTCGCTATGCTCGCTCCATTCTTCAAAGCGCTCACCATAAGCCGCTTCGATCACATTGCGCTTGATCTTCAGGGTCGGGGTGAGAAAGCCGTTTTCCACGGCCCAACTGTCCTTGACCACCACCAGGCGCCGCAACCGCTCATGTTTGTCGAGGGCGCCGTTGACCTCTTCCAGCAGTTTTTCAAGGCTGGAATGCAAGCCGGCGCGCGCGGCCCCGCCGGCATCCTGTTGGCCAACCGCCGACAACACGCACAAGCCCAACGGTGCACCCAAGCCATCGCCCACGACACAGACCTGTTCGATGCGCGAGTGCACGGCCAGGCGGTTTTCAATCGGTGCCGGGGCTACGTATTTGCCTTTGCTGGTCTTGAAGATTTCCTTCAGACGTCCGGTCAGGCGCAGATTGCCTTCCGCATCCTCCTCGCCCTTGTCGCCGGTGCGCAGGAAGCCGTCCCCGGTAATGGTGTCGGCGGTTTTTTCCGGTTCCTTGTAATACCCGAGCATGGTCGCACCACTGCGCACCATGACCTCCCCCGTCTCGGCGATCCGCACTTCGACTTCCGGGCACGGCTTGCCGATCCAGCCCGGTTTGTTCTGGCCCGGCATGCAAATGTGCGAATAGCCGCAACTCTCGGTCATGCCGTAGACCTCCAGCACATCCAGCCCCAGTTTGCGGTACCACAACAACAAGGTCTGCGGCACCGGCGCAGCGCCGGACAACGCAATGCGCAACGCATCCAGCCCGAGCCCGGCCAGGACCTTATGCCCGACCCGTTTGCCGATGATCGGCAGGCCGAGCAGGAAGTCGAGACGTTTCGCCGGGATCTTGCTGTACACGCCCATCTGGAATTTGGTCCAGATACGCGGCACGCCAAACAGTGCGGTGGGACGTGCACGCTGCAGGTCGGTGAGAAAGGTGTCCAGGCTCTCGGCGAAAAATACCGTCTGGCCGGTATAGATCGACGCCAGCTCGACGAACATGCGCTCGGCAACGTGGCACAGCGGCAGGTAGGACAACAGCCGGTCCGACTCGTTGAGGCCGAACAACGAAGTGCCGCGAGTGGTGGCGAACCCCAGAGTGCCGAAGCTGTGCATCACGCCCTTGGGCATGCCAGTGGTGCCGGAGGTGTAAATGATGGTCGCCAGTTGATCGGCGGCAGGTTTGGGATCGTCCTGAATCGGCGAGCTGCGTTGCAGGTCGGCCCAGCTGAAATCGAACGTACCCGGCGGATGCAGGGGCAGGCTGATGGTCGGCAGGTCGGGGCTGACGCCACGGGACATGCCTGGCCAGTCGTCGAGCTTGCCGATGAACGCCAGCGCCGCTTCCGAGTGTTCAAGTACCTGGGAAGCCGATTCGGCGGTGAGGTTGGGGTACAACGGCACCGACACATGCCCGGCCATCCAGATCGCCAGGTCGGCAATGATCCAGTGGGCACAGTTCTTTGAGATCAGGGCGATATGGCTGCCGTGCGGCAGTTCCCGCGCTCGCAACCAATGGGCCGCGCAACGGGCCTGGTGACCGACATCCGCCCAGGTCAAGGTCTCGACCTCGCCACCTCCGACAGGCTGGACCAGGAAGCGCTGGCGGGGATGACGGGCCTCACGCTCGTAGAAAACGTCCAGAGGCAAACGAAAAGCAGCAGACATGACTCGCTCCTGTGTTTTTGGTCTGGAGCAAGCGTAGTCAACCAAGCAAGTGCTTGGTTGACTATTTCATTCAAAACTTTCCAGGCGATGACATCCCTGTGGGAGCGTGGGGTGGCGGTGCTGACTTTTTCCGGCGGATGCCCGGCGCCATGTTGCAGGTAGCTCAACAAATTCCCCACCAGCGGGTTGTGACTGACCAAAAGGACGTTGCTCACCGACACCAGTTGCTCGGCCACTTTGTCCGGATCGGTTTCCGGGGTAAGCCATTCGACGGTGCGGATTTCCGGTTCGAATCCCAGTGTTTCGCGCACCAGTTGCGCCGTCTGCTGCGCTCGCAGGTACGGACTGGCGTAGATCGCCGTCAGCGGTTGGCCCATCAGTAACGCCGCGCTGCGCAGCACCTCCTCACGACCGTGGTCGGTCAGTTCCCGCTCCGAATCGTGGGGACGGGCACCGTGCGGAACGGCTTCACCATGACGCAATACCCAGAGTTTCATAGCTTGGGTTCCTCATCTCGGGCCGGATGCGGTGCCGGTGCCACGACATGCGGCGCTTCACCTTCCGGCGTACGCGRCATCGGCCAATCGGCGAACGGCCAGGGTTTCTGGTCGCTGTGAAAGCTGCCGAAACGACCGATCTGCGCCAGGAACTGGCTCAGGCTGTCGCCGAAGTTCATCAGGCTGGCGCTCGGGGCGCCATAGAACAAACGATAGATCAACTGCACGAGCACGACGGCGCCAAGGATGAACTGCGCCACTTGCCACACCAGCACGAAGAGGATCATCCACAACACGCGCAGCAGGATGGATTCGTACCTGGCTTCTACTTTCGGATCGTTCATGCGCAACTCCCTGCTTTTCTGGCAAACGTGATTAGTTGAAACCACTGGTGGAAATAAAGTCGACGTCGGTTTTCGGCTCGCCACGCATTAACAGACCGATGACCTGCTCCAGCGTGCGCCCCTCGAACAGGATCGCGTGCAGCCCGGCGACCAGCGGCATGTACACGCCAACCTCCTGGGCCTTGGCCTTGAGCACTTTAAGTGTGTTGACCCCTTCGGCGACTTCGCCCAGGCGCGTAACGGCCTCGTCCAGGCTCAGGCCCTGGCCGAGGGCGAAACCGACCTGATAGTTGCGGCTCTTGGGCGACGAACAGGTCACGATCAGATCGCCCACGCCCGCCAGGCCCAGGAAGGTCATCGGGTTGGCGCCCTGATTCACCGCAAAGCGGGTCATTTCCGCCAATGCCCGGGTGATCAGCATGCTTTTGGTATTTTCTCCCATGCCCAGCGCCACCGCCATGCCGGCGATGATCGCGTAGACGTTTTTCAACGCCCCGCCCAGTTCCACGCCGAAACGGTCGGCGCTGGCGTAGACACGAAAGGTGCGGCCGTGCAGCGCGGCCTGAACCTGCTGGCACAGCTCTTCGTCTTCACTGGCGACCACAGTGGCGGTCAGCGCGTGTTCGGCGATTTCACGGGCCAGGTTGGGTCCGGACAGGACGCCGATGCGCGCCTGCGGGGCGATCTCTTCGAGGATCTCGCTCATCAACTTGAACGTGTGGGCTTCGATGCCCTTGGTCAGGCTCACCAGCATTTTGCCAGTCAAGCGTTCGGCGTGCGGCATCAGCACCGAGCGCAGCGCGCTGGAGGGCAATGCGACGAAACACAGGTCACAGGCATCCAGGGTGGCTTGCAGGTCGGTGACCGGCGTCACGCCGGGCAGAATCTTGATGCCTTTGAGGTAACGCGGGTTCTCGCGATTGACCCGAATGGCCTCGGCCTGTTCGGGGTCACGCATCCACTGAAGGACCTGATGCCCGTTCTCGGCCAGCAGATTAGCCACGGCGGTTCCAAAACTTCCGCCTCCCAGGACCGCAATCGGGCGCTGTTCAGTCATATGCAATCCGTTAATCCATACCAGTGGCGATGTCGGCATTATACGGGGCAGCCCCTTGGCGGCCAGCCCCGACTTCAAATACTGCTAGCCGTGGGAAGCAGACCAACAAATCCGAGGAAAATGCGGACATCGTGAATGGAAAAGTCATTCGGCTCGGTTAACATGCGCGCCATCAATCACTGACTGGAATGTGTTGTGTCTCCGGGTGCTCCTTCACCGCGTTCGCCGCTGGTACTGGCGCTGATTTTCAGCTCGCCATTGCTGGCCGACGACTTGTTCCTGGACAGCGAACCGCTGCCGCAAGTGCTCACGGCCACGCGCCTGAAGGTCACCCAGGGCCAGCGCGGCATCGACGACTTTTACGCCAGCCAGGGCGTGGGCCGGGATGCACGCAACAGCGGTTCCGCCGGGTGGATGCGCGATTGGGGCCGGGGCTGGAATAGTGCGCTTTTCTACTATGGAGATGACGCCCTCAACGGCTATCGTTTCGAACGGGTCGATGTGCGCATCGCCAAGCGTATCGCCGTGGGCAAGGCCAGCCTGGAACTGGCCGGGGTGCTCCAGCAACGGCTGGACAATCAGCCGACCACCCTCATCGATAACAATTATGACCAGCGCCACGTGATGTTTTTCAGCGCGGAGCTGGAGCTTTAAGATGCCGTATCGTCCAGCCTGCAGAATGCCGACCCTGGGCCGGCTGCTGGCCGGACTTTGCCTGTTGTCAATCGGCATGCTGGGCAGCCTGGCGAGTAACGCGGCCGACATTTTGCTCACGGGGGCCGAAGACAGCCCCGGTGTGCGGGCGTTTACCCAGGCCCTGAGCGAATTGCGACCACGCGATAACGTACGATTCCAGACACTGGCCAGTTTACCGATACCAGACAAGCTGCCTGAAAACATCCGCTTGATATTGCTCGACTTGCCCAGCCTCGACTGGCGCCTGCAGGACACCCAGGGCCCGGCGACTCTGGTGTTGCGCATCAGCCGCCTGCAAGCCCGGCAACGCTTGAACAACACGCTCCCTGCGCGCCTGTCCCTGCTATGGAGCGATCCACCACTGGACCGCCAGTTGCGCTTGACCCGCACCCTGTTACCCCAAGCCAAACGCATCGGTGTGCTCTACGACTACCACAGTGAATTCCTGTTGAATGAGCTGCGTCAGGCCGCCCTCCCCTTGGGTCTTGAGGTGGTCACCCAGCGCTGGGACAACATTCACGACAGTCGCCCGTTACAGACCCTGCTGAAAAACAGCGACGTGTTGCTGGGCCTGGACGACGCCGACCTGTACAACCCGCAAACCGCCAAGAACCTGCTGCTGAGCAGCTACTCACGGCAAATGGCGCTGGTCGGACCCAACGCCGGATTCGTCAAGGCCGGGAGCCTGGCCAGCACCTACAGCGATCAGAGCGATTGGCTGGCGATCCTCAACGAATTGCTCGACCGGCCACCGGCCACTTGGCCGCGCACGCACTACCCCCATCGATTCAAGGTCGCGAGCAATCCGCAGGTGGCGCGTTCATTGGGTATCGAACAGATAAACGAAGCGTCTGTCACCACGTTGCTGGCTGAAGGAGAACGCCGCCCATGAACTTGCGCCGTCGCTGGGACATCAACACTCGCACCCAACTCATCAGCCTCGGCCCTGCTCTGCTGCTGACCTTGTTGCTGATCAGCTTCTTCACGTTCGTGCGCATCCAGGATCTGCGTCAGGAAATCACCCACACCGGCCAGTTGATCGCCAATCAACTGGCGCCGGCGACCGAGTACGGAGTGATTTCGGGCGACATCGAAGTGCTCGAAACCTTGCTCAAGGCGACGCTGGCCACGCCCAACGTGAGCTTTCTGGAAATCCAGGACAGCGCCAACCGGGTTCTGGTATACGTCGAACAACCGAGCGAACACCACAATCGCGCGCAACAGCTCGAAGTGTTCCAGGCACCGATACGGCTCCAGCGAATCGCGTTGCACAATGATTTTTTCCAGAGCAGCAAAACCGCCAAAGCGGCCCCCACTGAAGACTATCTCGGCCGGGTGATCGTCGGGCTGTCCAACGATGCCTTCAGCCAGCGTCAGCAGGAAATCGTGCTCAAGGCCGCCATTCTGGCGCTGTTTGCCCTGCTGTTTACCTTCCTCGTGGCCCGGCGTCTGGCGGGCAGCCTGTCGCAACCGATCCGTGATATCGGCAATGCGGTCAAGGCGATCCAGGACGGCGACTACAAAACACCGCTGCCGATTGTCGACGACACCGAGCTGGGGGCGCTGTCGCAACACATCAACAACCTCGCCAGCGGTCTCGAACAGGCCAGCCGCGAACAGCATCAGGCCATGGCGCAATTGATCCAGACCCGCGAAGAGGCGGAAAAGGCCAACAACGCCAAATCCGACTTCCTCGCCATGATGAGCCATGAACTGCGCACGCCAATGAATGGCGTACTGGGCATGCTGCAGTTGCTGGAAACCACCGACATGACCGAGGAACAGGTGGAATACGCGGCGCTGGCCTCCGAATCCACCGAGCACTTGCTCAAGGTCATCAACGACATCCTGGATTTCTCGCGGATCGAACGTTCGGAGCTGGAACTGGAACACATTGCGTTCCACCTCGTCGACCTGATCGGCAGTTGTGCCCAGTCGTTCCAGCACAGCGCCGCGCAACGCGGTCTCGACCTGCAACTGATGATCCCCGATGACATGCGCGGCTTGCAGGTCAAGGGCGACCCGACGCGTATCCGGCAGATACTGGTCAACCTGATCGGCAATGCGCTGAAGTTCACCGAACAGGGCCGCGTCTCCATCGAGGCGCAGTGGCAGTCGCTGGACCACGAGTTGCTGTGGTTCACCTGCACCGTGCGCGACAGCGGCATCGGCATCCCGGCGCAAAGCCTGGAATTGATGTTCAACGCTTTCCAGCAGGCCGACAGCTCCATTTCGAGACGTTATGGCGGCACCGGGCTGGGCCTGCCGATTGCCCGTACCCTGGCCGAACGCATGGGGGGCACCTTGCGCGCGCAGAGTGAGGAAGGTCGCGGTTCGGTGTTCACCCTGGAAATCCCCCTCGCACTGCACCAGCAGACGCAGCCACTGTTGCCCCCCCGCGCGCAATCCGGCAACAGTGGCGGCGATGGGCGCAATGTGCTGTTGGTCGAAGACAACCCGGTCAACCAGACGGTCATCGAAGCCATGTTGCGCAGTCTGGGCTTCAAGGTCAGTCTCGCGGCCGACGGCGCGCAGGCTGTTCGCAGTGCCGAGAGCCTGATTTTCGAAGCGATCCTGATGGATTGCCGCTTGCCGATCATCGATGGCTATGAAGCTACCCGACAAATCCGCAAGCTGCCCGGTTGCACCGACCTGCCGATCATCGCGTTGACCGCCAACGCCTTGCAGGGCGACCGCGAAGCCTGTCTGTCGGCGGGGATGAACGATTACCTGGCGAAGCCGTTCAAACGAACTGATTTGCAGCAAATTCTGCAACGATGGGTGCAGTAGTACAGGCCTTTCGAGCATCTGCGACTGGCGTGAAAGGCGAAAGTGCGGCAGTCTTAGGCACCCGAACTGGCCCGAAAAGGGGCTTGAATAATAATTTCAGTGCACAAGTGTACATTCATGTCCTTGGTGCTGTGACTTTCACCACAACGCAATAGTCTATGAGTAGGCTGCCGGTTCGAGGCATGAACGCTTCGATCGGCCGGGAAGATTTGCCCCACCTGCCGCATGGGACTATTGAGGAGCTCGCATGACCAAACAAAACGCCTTTACCCGGGAAGACCTGCTGCGCTGCAGTCGCGGTGAGCTGTTCGGCCCTGGTAACGCGCAACTGCCCGCCCCGAACATGCTGATGGTTGATCGCATCACCCTGATCAGCGAAGAAGGTGGCAAGTACGGCAAAGGTGAATTGGTCGCCGAGCTGGATATCAATCCGGACCTGTGGTTCTTCGCCTGCCACTTCGAAGGCGATCCGGTGATGCCGGGCTGCCTGGGCCTCGACGCCATGTGGCAACTGGTCGGTTTCTTCCTGGGCTGGCAAGGCCTGCCGGGCCGTGGCCGTGCGCTGGGTTCGGGCGAAGTGAAATTCTTCGGCCAGGTCCTGCCGACCGCCAGGAAAGTCACCTATAACATTCATATCAAGCGCGTCCTCAAGGGCAAGCTGAACCTGGCCATCGCCGACGGTTCGGTCACTGTCGACGGCCGCGAAATCTACACCGCCGAAGGCCTCCGGGTCGGCGTGTTCACCTCCACTGACAACTTCTAAGGGTTATCCGCATGCGCCGCGTCGTTATCACTGGTCTGGGCATCGTTTCTTGCCTGGGCAATGACAAAGAGACCGTCTCCGCTAACCTGCGTGCAAGCCGCCCTGGCATCCGGTTCAACCCGGAATATGCCGAAATGGGTCTGCGTAGCCAGGTTTCCGGCTCCATTGACCTCAACCTTGAAGAACTGATCGATCGCAAGATCTATCGCTTCGTCGGCCACGCGGCAGCTTATGCCTACCTGGCCATGAAAGACGCCATCACCGACTCGGGCCTGACCGAAGAGCAGGTCTCCAACCCGCGTACCGGCCTGATCGCCGGTTCCGGTGGCGCATCGACCCTGAACCAGATGGAAGCGCTGGACATCCTGCGCGAGAAAGGCGTCAAGCGCGTCGGCCCATACCGCGTCACGCGGACCATGAGCAGCACCGTTTCCGCGTGCCTGGCCACTCCATTCAAGATCAAGGGCCTGAACTACTCCATCGCTTCTGCCTGCGCCACCAGTGCTCACTGCATCGGTACCGCCATGGAACAGATCCAGATGGGCAAGCAGGACATCGTCTTCGCCGGTGGCGGTGAAGAAGAACACTGGAGCCAGTCGTTCCTGTTCGACGCCATGGGCGCCCTGTCCAGCAAGCGCAACGACACCCCGGAAAAAGCCTCCCGTGCCTACGACGCTGACCGTGACGGCTTCGTCATCGCCGGCGGTGGCGGCATGGTCGTGGTCGAAGAGCTGGAACACGCTCTGGCCCGTGGTGCGAAGATCTACGCGGAAATCGTTGGCTACGGCGCGACCTCCGACGGCTACGACATGGTTGCCCCAAGCGGTGAAGGTGCGATCCGCTGCATGCAGCAGGCGCTGTCCACCGTCGACACCCCGATCGACTACCTGAACACCCACGGCACTTCGACTCCGGTCGGCGACGTCGCGGAAATGAAAGGTGTGCGTGAAGTGTTCGGCGACAAGGCTCCGGCCATCAGCTCCACCAAGAGCCTGTCCGGTCACTCCCTGGGCGCCGCCGGCGTTCACGAAGCGATCTACTGCATGCTGATGATGGAAGGTAACTTCATTGCCGGTTCCGCCAACATCGACGAGCTGGACCCTGAAGTGGCCGACCTGCCGGTGCTGACCAAGACCCGCGAAAACGCCACCATCAACACCGTGATGAGCAACAGCTTCGGTTTCGGTGGCACTAACGCCACGCTGGTACTGAAGCGCTGGGAAGGTAAGTAATTTTCCGCTGCCAAGCCGCACATGAAAACGCCCCGACTGGTTCGGGGCGTTTTTTTTCGTCTGAAAATAGGGCAACACCACATCCTTGTGGGAGCGGGCTTGCTCGCGAAAGCGGTGAGTCAGCCGACATCCATGTTGAATGTTAAATCGCTTTCGCGAGCAAGYCCGCTCCCACAGGTTTTGCATTCAGCCTGCAGTTTCATCGTCACAAACATGAAACGTTTGTCATGAAACTCAATGACCTGCGACCGAATGTCGCGTATTTAGCGGGCTGCATGACTGTTTCCGTTTTTGCAAAAAACCGTTACCAAACTCGGTTATTTACTTAGCAAGCTACCAAACTTTATAACAGAGGCCTGCACATGCCTTGCTGCAGATAACAGAGATTGGAGCTAGCAGATGACTGTAAAAGTAACTGAACGCGACGATTCACATAAATCCCACGAGGGTGTAGCCGCCGGTATCCGGATCTGGGACGTGCATCAACAAGACCTGCTGGTCGGGATGTTCCATTCCGAAACCGACGCACAAAACTACAAGGCCGAGCTGGAAATGCTCGAGCGTAAACGCCAGCTCGCAACCGGTTGAGAACAGACTCCACCACCGTGCAGCCTGCCCCTTCCTGCCGGGCAGGCTGCATCCACATCAGACAACCTCGATCAACGTCAAATGAAGGTCGTCTTCGATTGGCACCGAGGGGACACTTTCAACAATCCAGCCCGCTTGAAGCCTGACCACCTCGACCTCGCCATCGCCCATTCCGTCATTACGGATCGAATACTGCAGCGATGACGGATGACGCTTGGCATAATCGAAACTCATGCCGCAGGCGATCAGGAAATCGATTTTTGCCTCCGTCAGCTCAACTTGAATGTCGCGCTCGCCTTCTTTCAGACTGTAGTAATCCAGGCACAAGTTGATTGCAAAAGGACAGCCATAGACGAGGCTATTGATGAACCTCCCTTCATAACCACCGAAATAACTGTGTTCAGCCCGCACGCTGCTGAGCTTCTTCACCCTGACTTCGACTTCCTCGGAAATCTTGAACAGCCAAAAGTCTCCATCCGAAGCCAGGTGCTTGCCAAAATCGATACCTGATACATGGCGCTTTGGCCACATCGACATCAAAGGCATATCGACTTCAAATTCTTTATTGGTGATCGCCAGCAAGTAATTAATAACATCGTAATAACTTGATTCACCTTCTCCGACTTTGATGAGTGTCGCACAGCTTCCCGCCAGCAATACGATCTTGCCATAGCGTTCCATTGGCAGTTCGGTCCTCAATGAAGCTATACAGGCTGGTACTTTCTCCAGATAGGCAGAGTTCAACTCATGGAGTTCCTCTTCATTGCGAACCTCTCGCCAGGGAATGTTCCAGAAGAACTCAGGCAGGGTAAAGAAAACACAAGCGGTCGCGCCATGATCCTCGCGAGCAGCTTTTGCAGCGATCTTGATTTTTCGGAGTACAAGCTCGGCACGAGCGACAAGTTCATCGTCAAGATAATCGCGAATGGATTGTCCGGGCAGTCGCGGCTGTGAAAACTGTGACTTGAAAGTGGGTTGGCGTAACGAAGCGATACTTACAAGCATTTATTCCATCCTTAGATACTAAAGGTCATTCCATTTATTTTCCCCAGACACAAACACCCTTATAAAAGGATATTATTTCCTGGCAAAAGAAAACCCGAAAGATCGTATCGATACAATCTTTCGGGCTCAATGTATAAATCATGCAAATTACTAGCAAACATGTAAGCCCGCTAGAGCATTGAATCTGTTACCACATCAGATCATCAGGAATCTGATAGGCCGCGTAAGGATCATCCTCGGTGCTTACCTCTTCTGTCTTGACGTTCAGTTGCACGATGCGCTGCGGATCGCGCTCCTGAATCTTCAACGCCGCCTCGCGCGGAATTACTTCGTAGCCGCCAGCGTGATGCACGATGGCCAGCGAACCGCTGCTGAGCTTGTTGCGCATCAGGGTGTTGACGGAGATGCGCTTGACCTTCTTGTCGTCAACGAAGTTGTAGTAATCCTCGGTCGTCAGCTTCGGCAGGCGCGAGACTTCGATCAATTGCTTGACCTGCGCGGCACGAGCCTTGGCCTCGGCTTTTTCCTGCTGCTGGCGGTTGAGTTCCTGGTCGCGCTTGACCTTCTCGGCCATGGCTTCCTGCGCCGCGCGCTGCTGGGAGTCATCCAGCTCGATCTGGCCTTTGTGGGCCAGGCGTTGTTGTTTCTGCTTGTCTTTGCTGACCTGCTTGGCCTGCTTCTGGTTGACCAGCCCTGCTTTGAGCAACTGGTCGCGAAGGGAAATGCTCATGGTGCTTATTACTCACTTAGGCCACGGCTCAACCGCAGCTGGGCAAATTCTTTTCCTGACGTTTGGCTTCGCCCCACAAGGCGTCCAACTCTTCGAGGGTGCAATCTTCCATGGGACGACGGGTGTCGCGCAATGCCTGTTCGATAAAACGAAAGCGTCTTTCAAACTTGCCGTTGGCGCCACGCAATGCGGTTTCCGGATCGACCTTGAGATGCCGCGCCAGATTGACCACGGAAAACAGCAGGTCGCCGATCTCGTCGGCCACGGCCTCGGGATCGTTTTCCGACATGGCTTCGAGGACTTCATCGAGCTCTTCACGCACTTTATCGAGTACCGGCAAGGCGTCCGGCCAGTCGAAGCCGACCTGCCCTGCGCGCTTCTGCAATTTTGCCGAGCGGGACAGCGCCGGCAGTGCGGCCGGAACATCATCGAGCAATGACAGCTGTTCAGGTGCCGAGGATTTCTCCGCGCGCTCCTCGGCCTTGATCTCTTCCCAACGCTGCCTGACCTGCTCTTCACTCAGGCGCGGGACATCCAGTGGCGCATACAGGTCACCGGTGGGGAACACATGAGGGTGACGGCGGATCAGCTTGCGGGTGATGCTGTCGACCACGCCGGCGAACTCGAAGCGCCCTTCTTCGCGAGCCAGCTGGCTGTAATACACCACCTGGAACAGCAGATCGCCCAACTCACCCTGCAAGTGATCGAAGTCGCCGCGCTCGATGGCGTCGGCGACTTCGTAGGCTTCTTCAAGGGTGTGCGGGACGATGGTGGCGTAGGTTTGCTTGATGTCCCATGGGCAACCGTACTGCGGGTCGCGCAGGCGGTTCATCAGGTGCAACAGGTCTTCAAGTGAATACATTTATCAAACTCTACTGAACCCTGTGGGAGCGGGCTTGCTCGCGAAGACGGTTTCACATCCAACATATGTGTTGGCTGATCGACCGCTTTCGCGAGCAAGCCCGCTCCCACAGTGGATCGCGCTGTTCATCAAGGTGTCCGGTTACGCCGGGTTTCGATGATGTTCGGCAACTGGGAAATCCGCCCCAGCAGCCGCCCCAATGCATCCAGCCCTGGAATCTCGATGGTCAGGGACATCAGCGCGGTGTTGTCCTCTTTGTTCGAGCGGGTGTTGACCGCCAGCACGTTGATCCGCTCATTGAGCAGCACCTGCGAGACGTCACGCAGCAAACCGGAACGGTCGTAGGCGCGGATGACGATGTCCACCGGATAGGTGAGCACCGGTACCGGCCCCCAGCTGACCTGAATGATTCGCTCGGGCTCACGCCCGGCCAGTTGCAGCACCGAGGCGCAGTCCTGGCGATGAATGCTCACGCCGCGGCCCTGGGTGATGTAACCGACGATGGCATCGCCCGGCAATGGCTGGCAGCAGCCGGCCATCTGGGTCATCAGGTTGCCGACGCCCTGGATCTGGATATCGCCGCGCTTGCCCGGTTTGTAGCCGGTGGCCTTGCGTGGAATCAGTTCCAGCTGTTCGTTGCCACGCTCCGGCTCGACCAGTTGCTGCGCCAGGTTGACCAGTTGCGCCAGGCGCAAATCCCCGGCGCCGAGGGCGGCGAACAGGTCTTCGGCGGTTTTCATGTTGGCCTTGTCAGCCAGCTTGTCGAAATCCACCGTCGGCAGACCGAGGCGACTGAGCTCGCGCTCAAGCAGCGTTTTACCGGCCGCGACGTTCTGGTCACGAGCCTGCAACTTGAACCAGTGAACGATCTTCGCCCGCGCCCGCGACGTGGTGATGTAACCCAGGTTCGGGTTCAGCCAGTCGCGGCTCGGGGTGCCATGCTTGCTGGTGATGATCTCGACCTGTTCACCGGTTTGCAGGCTGTAGTTGAGCGGTACGATACGCCCGTTGATCTTGGCGCCACGGCAGTTGTGACCGATTTCGGTGTGTACGCGGTAGGCGAAGTCCAGCGGGGTCGCGCCCTTCGGCAAGTCAATGGCGTGACCGTCCGGGGTGAAGATGTAGACCCGGTCAGGCTCGATATCGACCCGCAGCTGTTCTGCCAGGCCACCGATGTCGCCCAACTCTTCGTGCCATTCGAGCACCTGACGCAGCCAGGAGATTTTCTCTTCGTAGTGATTGGAACCGGACTTGACGTCGGTGCCCTTGTAGCGCCAGTGCGCGCATACGCCGAGCTCGGCTTCTTCGTGCATCGAGTGGGTGCGGATCTGCACTTCCAGCACCTTGCCCTCGGGCCCGATCACCGCCGTGTGCAGCGAGCGATAGCCGTTTTCCTTGGGGTTGGCGATGTAGTCGTCGAACTCTTTCGGAATGTGTCGCCACAGGGTGTGGACGATGCCGAGCGCGGTGTAGCAATCGCGCATTTCCGGCACCAGCACACGAACGGCGCGCACGTCGTAGATCTGGCTGAACTCCAGACCCTTGCGCTGCATTTTGCGCCAGATCGAATAGATGTGTTTGGCCCGGCCGCTGATGTCGGCGTCGACGCCGGTGGCCTGCAATTCGTTTTTCAGCTGGCTCATCACATCGCTGATAAAACGCTCGCGATCCAGTCGCCGCTCATGGAGCAACTTGGCGATCTGCTTGTACTGGTCCGGCTCCAGGTAACGGAAGGACAAGTCCTCCAGTTCCCACTTGATGTGACCGATACCCAGGCGATGGGCCAGTGGTGCGTAGATGTCGAAGACTTCACGGGCCACGCGGTTGCGCTTTTCGTCGTCGGCGGTTTTCACCGCACGGATTGCGCAAGTACGCTCGGCCAGTTTGATCAGGGCGACGCGAACGTCGTCGACCATGGCCACCAGCATCTTGCGCAGGTTTTCCACCTGGCCCTGTGTGCCCAGCACCAGGGATTTGCGCGGGCTCAGGCTGTCGCTGATCGCGGCCATGCGCTGCACGCCGTCGATGAGTTTGGCCACCACCGGACCGAAGCGCTGGCTGACGGCCGGCAACTTGATCTGGCCTTCGCGCACGCCTCGATACAGGATCGCGGCGACCAGTGAATCCTGATCGAGTTTGAGATCGGCGAGAATCTCGGCGATCTCCAGGCCGGTACGGAACGTGGAGTTCCCTTCCGACCACAGATTCTGTGCCGCATTGGCTTGCTGCTCAGCCTCGCGAGCGTACTCGCAGGCCTCTTTCAAGGCTTCGCGATCCAGTGCCAGATCGACACTCACCGCATGATCGAGCCAAGCCTCGAGATTGATACTGCCGTCGGTGTTGATCGGCTGGTGTGCTCTCACCTGTACCATCTTGCTTACCTTCCCTACGACGCAGATTCAATGCGTCAAATCGCTGACCTTCGTTGCCCGTGCGCCCACGTCGGGCTGGGTGCGCGGCTGCACGGGCGGGCCAGTCGGACCAGACGAGCATCCTAGCTCGCTTCAAATAACGCCATGGCCTCGACATGTGCCGTTTGAGGAAACATATCGAGAATCCCGGCACGTTTTAACCGGTAGCCCTGCTTGATCAATTCGACTGTGTCGCGCGCCAGAGTTGCCGGGTTGCACGACACGTACACCAACCGTTCGGCGCCCAGGGTCTTGAGCTTGCGCACAACCTCGAAAGCACCGTCTCGCGGTGGGTCCAAGAGTACCGCACAAAAGCCTTCGGCGGCCCATTCAGCGCCCGACAAAGGCTGGGATAAATCGGCCTGAAAAAACTTCGCGTTATGCAGATTATTGCTAGCCGCATTTGCCGCTGCCCGATCGACCATCACCTGCACGCCTTCGACCGCCACCACTTCACGAGCGGCCTTGGCCAATGGCAGGGCAAAGTTGCCCAGGCCGCAGAACAGATCGAGTACGCGCTCATCCGCTGTCGGCTTCAACCAGTCCAGTGCCTGGGCGACCATCGCTTCGTTGACCCCGGCGTTGACCTGGATGAAATCCCCTGGCCGGTAAGCCAATTCCAGATCCCACTGTTCAAGACGATAGCCCAACGACTGATCGGCCTCGACCGGTTGCGGTTCACCGTCGCCATGCAGCCACAACTGGGCTTCATGGAACGCGCAGAAATCCTTGAGGATGCTCAGGTCGGCGTCGGACAACGGCGCCATGTGCCGCAGCAACACGGCCAGTGTCGAGCCGCTGAACAACTCCACATGCCCGAGTGCCTGGGGTTTGCTCAAGCGCCGCAGCATCTCCGGCAAGCTGGCCATGATCGGTTGCAAGGGCTGTACCAGCACCGGGCAGTCATCGATGCCCACGATGTCCTGGCTGCCGGCGGCACGGAAACCGACTTCGAGTTTTTTCGCCTTCATGTCCCAGCGCACTGCGACGCGGGCGCGACGACGGTAGCCGAACTCCGGACCACTCAATGGCGCGGCCCATTCCTCGGGCTCGACACCGGCGACTTTGGACAATTGCTCGGCGAGCATGCGCTGTTTCAGGGCGAGTTGTTCGTTGTGAGGCAAATGCTGCACGCTGCAACCGCCGCAACGGCCGGCATGGGCGCACGGTGCCGGGCGGCGCATTTCGCTGGCCTTGAATACCCGTTCGGTGCGCGCCTCGACCACTTTGCCGTGGGCACCGAGCACCCGCGCCTCGACTTCCTCACCGGCCAACGCGCCGATGACGAACCAGGTGCGACCTTCGAAAAACGCGATGCCGCGACCGTCATTGGCCAGGCGCTCGATGCTCAGGCGCTGCTTTTTGCCGGTCGGGATTTGCGGGGCCTTGCTGCCGCCGGTGGGCTGGAAGCGCAGGCCTCTTTCATGTTTGGCCATCAGTTGGGCGCGTCGAAAATACCGGTCGACAGGTAACGGTCGCCACGGTCGCAGATGATCGCGACGATCACCGCGTTTTCAACTTCTTTGGACAGGCGCAGCATTGCCGCCACGGCACCGCCCGAGGACACGCCACAGAAAATGCCTTCTTCGCGGGCCAGACGACGGGTCACGTCTTCGGCTTCGCTTTGCGCCATGTCGACGATCCGGTCCACGCGGTCAGCCTGGTAGATCTTGGGCAGGTACTCCTGAGGCCAGCGGCGGATACCCGGGATCGCCGAGCCCTCCATCGGTTGCAGGCCGATGATCTGCACATTGTCGTTCTGCTCTTTCAAGTAGCGCGACACGCCCATGATGGTGCCGGTGGTGCCCATGGAGCTGACGAAATGGGTGATGGTGCCCTGGGTCTGACGCCAGATTTCCGGGCCGGTGGTGGTGTAGTGCGCCTCGGGGTTGTCACCGTTGGCGAACTGATCCAGTACCTTGCCGCAACCTTCGGCTTCCATCTTCTGCGCGAGGTCACGGGCGCCTTCCATGCCCTGCTCCTGGCTGACCAGAATCAGCTCGGCGCCATAGGCGGTCATGGCGGCCTTGCGCTCGGCGCTGGAGTTGTCCGGCATGATCAGGATCATCTTGTAACCCTTGATCGCAGCGGCCATGGCCAGGGCGATCCCGGTGTTACCCGAGGTCGCTTCGATCAGCGTATCGCCAGCGTGGATCTGCCCACGCAGTTCGGCGCGGGTGATCATCGACAGCGCCGGACGGTCCTTGACCGAGCCCGCCGGGTTGTTCCCTTCGAGCTTGAGCAAAAGGGTATTGCTGGTGGCGCCGGGCAGGCGCTGCAAACGGACCAGCGGAGTGTTGCCGACGCAATCGGCGATGGTTGGGTACTGCAAGGTCATGGCGTATTCGCAATCCAGACTGCGGGGGCACCTATCATACCGGCAAACGTTCCCAGGCCATATCACGCAAAGTGTGGTGCTTATGGCTTATGGGAATAAGCGACAAGCTTCGAGCTGCAAGCGGCAAGTGGCGGTGCCACTCGGAGTATGAAAAACAGGGATTGTTGTGGTGGGAGTGAGGGCCTCTTCGCGGGCAAGCCCGCTCCCACAGGGTACCGGGATGGTCATACGTTTTGCGGCTGAAACACGGCCAATGTGGGAGCGGGCTTGCTCGCGAAGGCGTCGGCACTGGCGCTATCAACATCCGCCAGCAAGCGCATATTCATCCGCAACCCGCTCCCGGTGTTCTGCGCCCAAAGCTTTCCGCCCTGACGCTGCACCGCGTTCCTGGCGATGCTCAGCCCCAGGCCAAACCCGCCATCACCAGGTCGTGAGCCGTCGAGGCGCGTGAACGGCAGGAAGATCCGCTCCAGGTCAGCTTCCGCCACCCCACCGCCCTGATCTTCCAGCCACAGGTGCCAGTAATCACCATCACGCCGTCCGCCGAGATGAACAACGCCGCCGCAGGGTGAATGTCGAATCGCATTGCGCAGTATGTTTTCCAATGCCTGGGCCAGGGTGTTGAGGTGACCGCGAACCCAGCAGGATGTATCCACCGTGCATTGCAACTGAGTGTCGGGCCAGCCACTTTCATAGCAGGCATTTTCCGTGAGCATTTCCCACAACGCCTGGATCTGGATCGCTTCGTCGGGCAATCGGGTGCGTTCGGTGTCCAGCCACGCCAGTTGCAGCGTGTCCTCCACCAGGCGCTGCATGCCATCGACCTCACGGCCGATGCGTTCGCGCAATGGCTGCAGCCCCTGCTCGCTTTCACTGGCCACCCGCAGGCGGCTCAAAGGTGTGCGCAATTCGTGGGACAAGTCGCGCAGCAATTGCTGCTGTAAGGCCACGGTGCTTTGCAGGCGTTCAGACATGTGATCGAACGCCCGGCCCAATTCACCCAACTCATCCGATCGATTGGTGGTTCGGGTCGACAGCCGTACGTTCAGTTGGTCGGCACGCCAGGCGTTGGCCTGCGCACGCAGGTGGTTGAGTGGCACCACCAACAGGCGATACAGCCCGACGCACAATAGCAAGGTGAACAATCCCGGAATCACGCCGTTAGTGATCACCCGCCAGAACACCCGGTAATGCCCGGGTACGAAGCGCTCGGGTAACTCGATCACCAGGCTGCCGGCGGAAGGGTCGCCGGGAAACGGTACGCGCATCCACGGCCGGCCTTTCTTGTGGACTGGCCAATCGAGGCCACGCAAAAAAGTCAGGCGTTCGACTTCCTTGTCCGTCAGCGACTGGTTGCTCAAGGACTGCAAATCACCGCCGATGACACCGACCCAGCCTTTTTCCCGCTGAGACATGCCTTGCAGCCAGTCATCGACACCGGCGCTCTGTCGCCGGTGCCATGCTTGCTCAGCCTCGGCGGCATAGCGCGTCAGGGTGCCTCGGGCTTCATCCGAGAGGAACTGGTTGCGCTCCTCCATATAGCGTCCCCAGGACCAACTGAGCCAGATCATCAGCAAACAGAACGCCACCAATAGGCAAGCAAGCTTCCAGAACAACGAAYGCCTGCCCGGCAAGTTACATTTCATCGGCGGCGCTCAGGATGTAGCCCTTGCCCCAGACCGTACGCACTTCGCGCTCGGTGTAGCCAATGGCCTTGAGCTTGCGGCGGATCTGGCTGATGTGCATGTCCAGGCTGCGGTCATGGGCCGCATAGCCGCGCTGCAGCACCTGTTGATAAAGGAAGGCTTTGCTCAATACTTCGTCGGCGCTGCGGTGCAGCGTTTCCAGTAGCCGATACTCGCTACGGGTCAGGCCGGCAGACTGTTCGCCATAAAAAACCTCTAAACTTTCATCGTCGAAACGCAGGCTGTCCATCGACGGGGCTGGCACTGTGGGCGCAGGTCGGCGGTCGAGTGCCACCCGCCGCAGAATGGCTTCGATGCGCACACGCAACTCCACCATGCTGAAGGGTTTTGGCAGGTAATCATCGGCCCCCAGGCGAAAGCCGCTGATGCGATCGGCCTCGGCACCGAGGGCCGACATCAGCAACACCGGGGTGGAATGGCTCTGGCGCAATTGGGTCAGTACCGCCAGGCCGTCCATGCCCGGCAGCAGAATATCCATCAGCACCACGTCGAAAGGTTGCCGGCGAGCAATGTCCAGGCCTTCCTGGCCATTCTGGCACCAGGTCACCTGGAAGCCGCTACGGTCCAGATGCTCATGAACGTAGGCTCCGAGCACAAGGTCGTCTTCGATGGACAGGATTCGGGGGAGGTCGGCAGTGATGGGAGTCATGACTATCTGCAAATAATTCTCAGTTGAGCGATTATTCAAGATTGCCTCGCCAGGGGCAACCCACGGTTTGTCCGTATCGACAATGAGTCGCCCGGGCCGACGAATGACGGCACCATTTTTACCAGGATTGCCCGCGAGCAAATCGCTACACTGCGCAAGTGGTGCATGGCGGATGCATGTGCCGGTCGATAAATAGCGGGTGCAGGAGAGATGCGTGCTCAAGAAACTGGGAATCAAAGGCCGCGTGCTGTTGCTGACCCTGTTGCCAACCAGCCTGATGGCGTTGGTGCTGGGAGGTTATTTTACCTGGATGCAACAGGCTGACCTGCAAGCCCAACTCATGCAGCGCGGCGAAATGATCGCCGAGCAGTTGGCTCCGCTGGCAGCGCCAGCCATGGGTCATCAGGACAACGAACTGCTCGAACGCATCGCCACCCAGGCCCTGGAACAAACCGACGTACGGGCCGTGACCTTCCTGGCTCCCGATCGCACGCTGCTGGCCCACGCCGGCCCGACCATGCTCAATCAGACGCCCTCCGGCAGCGGCACGCAAATGCTGCGCCGCAGCGGCAGCGATGCGACCCGCTACCTGCTGCCGGTATTCGGCAAACACCGCAACCTGGCCGGGGACGTGATTCCCGAAGAAGCCGACCGCCTGCTGGGCTGGGTCGAACTTGAACTGTCCCATAACAGCATGCTGTTGCGCGGTTACCGCAGCCTGTTCGCCAGCCTGATGTTGATCAGTGCGGGACTGATCGGTGCGGCACTGCTGGCCTTGCGCATGGGCCGCACGATCAATCGGCCGTTGAGCCAGATCAAGCAAGCCGTGGCTCAACTCAAGGACGGCCATCTGGAAACCCGCTTGCCGCCCCTCGGCAGCCAGGAACTGGATGAACTGGCTTCCGGCATCAACCGCATGGCCGGCACCCTGCAAAACGCCCAGGAAGAATTGCAGCACAGCATCGACCAGGCCACCGAAGACGTGCGCCAGAACCTGGAAACCATCGAGATCCAGAACATCGAGCTGGACCTGGCGCGCAAGGAGGCCCTGGAAGCGAGCCGGATCAAGTCCGAATTCCTGGCCAACATGAGCCATGAAATCCGCACGCCGCTCAACGGCATTCTCGGTTTCACCCACCTGTTGCAAAAAAGCGAGCTCACCCCGCGCCAGCTCGACTACCTGGGCACCATCGAAAAATCCGCCGACAGCCTGCTGGGCATCATCAACGAGATTCTCGACTTCTCGAAAATCGAGGCGGGCAAACTGGTGCTCGACCACATTCCGTTCAACCTGCGCGACCTGCTGCAAGACACCCTGACCATCCTCGCCCCGGCCGCCCACGCCAAGCAGCTGGAACTGGTGAGCCTGGTGTATCGGGACACGCCGCTGTCACTGGTGGGCGACCCGCTGCGACTCAAGCAGATCCTGACGAACCTGGTGAGCAACGCGATCAAGTTCACCCGCGAAGGCACCATCGCCGCCCGTGCCATGCTCGAAGAAGAACACGAAGACACTGTGCAATTGCGCATCAGCATTCAGGACACCGGTATCGGCCTGTCGAACCAGGACGTGCGCGCCCTGTTCCAGGCCTTCAGCCAGGCCGACAACTCGCTGTCGCGGCAACCCGGCGGCACGGGCCTGGGTCTGGTGATTTCCAAGCGCCTGATCGAACAGATGGGCGGCGAGATCGGCGTCGACAGCACGCCGGGGGAAGGGTCGGAATTCTGGATCAGCCTGAGCCTGCCGAAAGCCCGCGACGATGCCGAAGACCTGCCCGCCGCGCCCTTGCTCGGACGTCGGGTGGCGGTGCTGGAAAACCACGAACTGGCCCGGCAGGCGTTGCAGCATCAACTGGAAGATTGCGGCCTCAGCGCCACACCGTTCAATACCCTGGAAAGCCTGACCAATGGCGTGACCGCCGCTCACCAGACCGATCAGGCAATCGACCTCGCCGTGCTCGGCATCACCAGCAACGACATGCCGCCGGAACGCCTCAACCAGCATATCTGGGACCTCGAGCATCTTGGCTGCAAGGTGTTGGTGCTGTGCCCGACCACGGAACAGACGCTGTTCCATCTTTCCGTGCCCAACCCCCACAGCCAGCTCCAGGCAAAACCGGCCTGCACCCGCAAGCTGCGACGCTCTCTGTCTGACCTGGTCAGCCCGCGCCCGATGCGCAGCGAGCCGGGTGAACCGGTGTCCAGCCGTGCACCGAAGGTGCTTTGCGTCGACGACAATCCGGCCAACCTGATGCTGGTGCAGACCCTGCTCGAAGACATGGGCGCCAAGGTGCTCGCGGTGGAAAGCGGTTATGCCGCCGTCAAGGCGGTGCAGAACGAGACATTCGATCTGGTGTTGATGGACGTGCAGATGCCCGGCATGGACGGCCGCCAGAGCACCGAGGCGATCCGCCAGTGGGAAAGCGAACGGCATTGCACACCGCTGCCAATCGTGGCCCTCACCGCCCACGCCATGGCCAACGAAAAACGCGCGCTGCTGCAAAGCGGCATGGACGACTACCTGACCAAACCGATCAGCGAACGGCAATTGGCGCAGGTGGTGCTGAAGTGGAGCGGCCTGGCGCTGCGCAATCACAGCCCGGAGCGCTCCGGCGATATGCATGGTGGCGCCCATGACCTGTTGGTGCTCGACCACGAGGAAGGATTGCGCCTGGCCGCCGGCAAGGCTGATCTGGCCGCGGACATGCTGGCGATGCTGCTCGCATCCCTGGAAGCTGACCGCGAAGCCATCCGCCTCGCTCAGCAAAGCAACGATCACAACGCCCTGATCGAACGGGTCCATCGCCTGCATGGCGCGACACGTTACTGCGGCGTACCGCAATTGCGCGCAGCCTGCCAACGCAGCGAAACCCTGCTCAAGCAACAGGACCCGAAAGCCAGTGTTGCACTGGAAGATCTCGACCGGGCGATCAATCGCCTGGCCGCCCAGGCACGTATCAATGCTTGATTCAGCGCAACCCTGCCAGGTTGCATGAAAGCTAATGTAGCAGCTGGCGAAGCCTGCGTTCGGCGGCGAAGCCGTCGCCAAACAAGCCGCCGCAGTTCTGCAGGTTAGCCGCGGATACGGGTTTTACGACGGCTTCGCCGCCGAACGCAGCCTTCGGCAGCTGCTACATAAAGCTTCAACTCTCAGGGGAACAGCATGCGCACGATTCTTTTCAGCAGCCAGACCTACGACCGCGACAGTTTTCTCGCCGCCGAGCTGCCCGCCGGCATCGAGCTGCACTTTCAAGCGGCGCGACTGAGCCTGGATACGGCGGCACTGGCGGAACATCACGAGGTGGTCTGCGCCTTTATCAACGATGATCTCGGCGCCCCGGTGCTCGAACGCCTGGCTGCCGGCGGCACACGTTTGATCGCCCTGCGTTCGGCCGGTTACAACCATGTCGACCTGGCAGCGGCGAAACGACTGGGACTGGCGATTGTGCGGGTCCCGGCCTACTCGCCCCATGCCGTGGCCGAGCACGCGGTGGGGTTGATCCTGGCGCTCAACCGACGCTTGCACCGTGCCTACAACAGGACCCGTGAAGGCGATTTCAGCCTGCATGGACTGACCGGTTTCGATCTGGTGGGCAAGACCGTCGGCGTGGTCGGCACCGGGCAGATCGGCGCGACTTTCGCCAGGATCATGAACGGCTTCGGCTGTCAGTTGCTGGCCTACGACCCTTACCCCAACCCTCAGGTCGAAGCGTTGGGTGCTCGCTACATGAGCTTGCCTCAACTGCTGGCCGAATCACAGATCATCAGCCTGCATTGCCCGCTCAATGAACAGAGCAAGCATTTGATCAACCGCGAATCCCTGGCGCACATGCAACCGGGTGCCATGTTGATCAACACCGGTCGCGGCGGTCTGGTGGATACGCCGGCGCTGATCGACGCTCTGAAGGACGGTCAGCTGGGTTATCTGGGGCTGGATGTCTATGAAGAGGAGGCACAGCTGTTTTTCGAAGACCGCTCCGACCTGCCCTTGCAGGACGATGTGCTCGCGCGGCTGTTGACCTTCCCCAACGTGATCGTCACCGCACACCAGGCCTTCCTGACCCGCGAAGCCCTGGGCGCGATTGCCGCAACCACCTTGCACAATATCGCGTCGTGGATGGCAGGCAAGCCAGAGAATCGCGTGGCGGACGACTGAACCTGATCGAAGGTCGTATGCCCGCCCCATGCTGCGCGCAAGCCCGTGCTAGCATATCGCGCATATTTGGAGGACCCATGGTCGAACACGATTTCCGCTACAGCCTGATGAACCCGCAACACACCCTCACCGAATGCCGCGCCCTGGTGCCGGGGCGTTATCAAGTGACCGGCAACGGCGGCTCGATTCGCAATAACGACGTGCTGGTGGTCACCCTCAAGGGCGCCAAGGACTTGTCCATGCGCCTGACCGTCGAAACGGTTCGCCACCTGATCAACCCGCCCGGGCAATGGGTCGCGGTGGCCAGTGGCCCGGTGTTCGGCGAACTGGCCATCCACACCTGGCAAGTGAACTGCGACAGCTGCGCCAAGGAGCTGAGTTTCGAGTTCGCGGTCGACGCCAAGCTGGGCAACAAGGCCGAAAAACCTGCCGCCACCGCGCGGATTGCCGAGCTGGGCTGGACCACCGTCGGCGAGAAACACCTGTGCCCGAAATGCCAGGAGCCTGCGTGATGAAACGCCTCGCTCTGACCGCCACGGTCGGCGCCAGCCTGCTGGGCTGCGCCGCCGAGCCGGTGCAGCTTGAACACAATCGCAGCTATATTCTGGAATGGATCGGCGAGCGGCCGTTGATGGACTACAGCCACCTGACCATCACCCTCGGCGAAGATGGCCGGGCCTACGGCAACGGTGGCTGCAACCACTGGTTCGCGCCGTACACCCTTGAGGGTGAAAAACTGAGCTTCGGCAAAATCGGCAGCACCCGCAAACTGTGCGCGCCGGCGCTGATGGAACAGGAAAAACGCTTCCTCCAGGCGCTGGAAAATGTCCAGCGCTGGGACGTCTCCCCGATCGAGCAGATACGCTTCTGGCCAGCCGAAGGCAAGCCGTTGCGTTGGTGGCTTGAGGAGGGGTGATAAACCCCTCATTTCCATTCAAGTCAAACCTGTGGCGAGGGGGCAAGCCCCCTCGCCACAAAAAGCCCGATCACCACAGTGACAACGATCACCTGATCAGTTTTTAGCCTGCAACGCCTCAAGCTTCGCCAGCACCCCCGCCGCCGTCTGTTCACCCATCAACTGCTCACGCACCTTGCCCTTGTCATCGATGATGTACGTCACCGGCAACGCCTCGCTGCGCGGCAGCTCGAACAGTTCGGAAGGGTCCTGGGCCAGCACCGTGAACCTGATCCCCAGTTTCTCGCTCGCGCCCTTCAGCTCCTGCCCCTGGACGTTGTCGAAGTTGACCCCGAACACACCGATTTTCTTGTCCTTGAGCTGCTCGGCCAAAGTGTTCAACTCCGGAATCTCGGTACGGCACGGTCCGCACCATTCTGCCCAGTAGTTGAGCACCAGCCATTTGCCGTCCAGCCGATCGGCGACGACCTTCTGACCATTCTGATCGATGCCATAGTCATTACCGCAGCCCCCCAGCATCAACGTCCCGATGATCGCCAATGCCGCTGCCAGTCGCCTTGTCATGTCGTGTTCCTTGTCAAAAATTGAATGCGCCTGCGACCCATCGCCTCTCACGGTTCTGGATTGCGCGCTGCACAGTTAGAATAGCCGCCACCTTACGCAAGATGCGACCCGCTCATGACCGATCTGACGCTTTATCACAACCCGCGCTGCTCGAAATCCCGCGGTGCGCTCGAACTGCTTGAAGCCCGTGGCCTGACGCCGACCGTGGTCCGTTACCTGGAGACTCCGCTGGACGCCACGCAAATCCAGAGTCTGCTGGGCAAACTCGGAATCAGCGCCCGGCAATTGCTGCGCACCGGCGAGGACGAGTACAAAACCCTCGACCTGGCCAACAGCAGCCTGAGCGAAGCGCAATTGATCGCCGCCATCGCCGCCCACCCGAAACTGATGGAGCGACCGATTCTCGAAGTCGGTGACAAAGCCGTCATCGGCCGCCCACCGGAGCAGATCCTGGAACTGTTGCCATGAGTGCACCGTACATTCTGGTTCTGTACTACAGCCGCAGCGGCTCGACCAACGAAATGGCCCGGCAGATTGCCCGTGGCGTCGAACAGGCCGGGCTTGAAGCCCGCCTGCGCACCGTGCCGGCGATCTCCACCGAGTGCGAAGCCGTTTCGCCGGAAATTCCCGACGAAGGTGCGCTGTATGCCAGCCTCGACGACCTGAAGAACTGCGCCGGCCTGGCGCTCGGCAGCCCGACCCGCTTCGGCAACATGGCGGCGCCGCTCAAGTACTTTCTCGATGGCACCAGCAACCTGTGGCTGACCGGCGCTTTGGTCGGTAAACCGGCCGGTGTGTTCACCTCTACGGCCAGCCTGCACGGCGGCCAGGAAACCACGCTGCTGTCGATGATGTTGCCGTTGTTGCACCACGGCATGCTGATCACCGGCCTGCCGTACAGCGAATCGGCATTGCTGGAAACCCAGGGCGGCGGTACGCCATACGGCGCCAGCCACCACGCCGGTGCCGACGGCAAAAGCGGCCTGGACTCCCATGAAGTGGCGCTATGCCGGGCACTCGGTATGCGCCTGGCCAAGACTGCACAGAAACTGGAGAGCTGAGGTGGCCAAGAAGCCGAAGATCCTGCCCGCCCTCGAATGGCTCGAACCACGCGTCAAGGCGATGCGCGTCATCAGCCTGCTGTGTTTTTTCGGCCTGGTGGGGCTGCTTTGCGTTTACTACCTGGCGGTCGCCGACCTGCACGGTGCACGCCCTTGGGTGATTCTGTTGATCGAGCTGGTGCCGCTGCTGATTCTGGCGCCGGGGATGATCGTCGGCAGCCCGCGCGGGCATTCATGGATGTGCTTTGTGGTGAACCTGTATTTCATCAAGGGCGCATTGGCTGCCTATGACCCGAACCGGCAAATCTTCGGCTTGCTGGAGATGGGCGCGAGCCTGGCGGTGTTCTGCTCGGCGCTGTTGTATGTGCGCTGGCGGTACCAGTTGAACCGTAAGCTGGCTGGCGAAGGCGAAATCTCTGTCGCCTGATCCGACGCCTTCGTCGGAACGCCGCCCGGAGCAAGCCCGCTCCCACAGGGTTCACGCGGTCCTTGTGGGAGCGGGCTTGCTCGCGAAGGGGGCGACGCGGTCTCAATGATTGACGGTATAAGCCAGCATCATCGAAATCTGGCTCATCGGCCGCCCGCCACTTTCCTCATGCCACTGGTTGAACACGTCCTGCACCAACGCCAGGTCGCGCAGACTGCTCGGCACCTTGTCGATGATGTCCTGCGCATTCAGCGCCGCCACCACGTCATAGCTCGGTACAAAAGTGTCCTTGCCGATCATGCGCAGAAAGCGCGGGGCTGACAGCCCGCCCAACTGATGGCCGCGTTTTTTCAGGAACGTCCAGAGCCCGACGATATCGGTCACCGGCCAGTCGGCGATCAGCGCGCCGAAGCTGCCCTTTTCATGGGCCACATCGAGTATGAACTGTGCATTGCGCGGCACACTCTTGAGCTTGCCCAGGTGACGGATGATCCGCGTGTCCTGCATCAGGCGCTCAAGGTGTTCGGCGCTCATCAGCACGACTTTTTCCGGGTCGAACTTGAAGAACACTTCTTCGAAAGCCGGCCACTTGGCATCCACCAGGCTGTGCTTGAGCCCGGCGCGGAATACCCGTAGCGCCATCATCGAGAGGTAGCGATCATCGCTGATATTGCGCAGTTGCGCGGGAGTCTTGGGAACGGGCAGATGGGCTTCCAGTTCAGCCGCCGAACCGAAGCGGTTCAGACAGTATTCATTGAGCCACTTGTAATCGCGCATGCCCTCTCCTGAGGATTGAAACAAAAACCAAAGTGGGAGCGGGCTTGCTCGCGAAGGCGGTGCGTCATTCAACATTGATGCCGACTGACACTACGCATTCGCGAGCAAGCCCGCTCCCACAGTTTTAATCAGAGGTTGACCACATTGACGAAGCGCGAAGCCGCGCTTTCGTCGATCTTGAGGCTGGTGAAGTCGAACAGGTTGCGGTCCGCCAGTTGCGACGGGATGACGTTCTGCAGACTGCGGAAAATACTCTCGGTACGGCCCGGGGTCTTGCGCTCCCAGTCCTGGAGCATTTCCTTGACCACCTGACGCTGCAGGTTCTCCTGGGAACCACAGAGGTTGCACGGAATGATCGGGAATTGCTTGAAGTCCGAGTAAGCCTGGATATCTTTTTCGTTGCAGTAGGCCAGCGGGCGGATCACCACGTTGCGGCCATCGTCGGCGCGCAGTTTTGGCGGCATGGCCTTGAGCGAACCGTTGAAGAACATGTTCAGGAAGAASGTYTSGACGATGTCGTCGCGGTGATGACCGAGGGCCATCTTGGTCGCGCCGATTTCATCGGCGAAGGTGTAGAGCGTGCCGCGACGCAGGCGCGAGCACAGCGAGCATGTGGTCTTGCCTTCCGGGATCAGCTCCTTGACCACCGAGTAAGTGTCTTTCTCGACGATGTGGTACTCGATACCCAGTTCTTTCAGGTAGGCCGGCAGCACGTGTTCCGGGAAACCCGGCTGCTTCTGGTCCATGTTCACGGCCACGATCTCGAACTTGATCGGCGCGACCTTCTGCAAGTGCATCAGCACATCGAGCATGGTGTAGCTGTCCTTGCCACCGGACAGGCAGACCATGACCTTGTCGCCGTCTTCAATCATGTTGAAATCGGCAACCGCCTCACCGGCCTGTCGGCGAAGGCGCTTTTGCAGTTTGTTCTGGTTGACCGTGAGAGTGCCCATGACGCGAAATCCGTGAGGTGTGACGAAAGGCCCGCATTTTACGCAAAAACGCTTCAGGGGCGAAGTGCCTCGCCACAGGTGTCATACCGCACAGACCCCGCGGCGATTAACAACCGGGTTTACAGCACGATTTGCTCTAATGCCCCTACTCCCTCTGGGGAAACTCCTCCCTATACTGCGACATAAGGTCGCATATTATCTTCAGACCTATGACTTGCTTGGCCGCATTGGCCTGTAGGCGCTCCACTGGGGGGCGACGGTAAAAACAAGAGGAGTGACTGGCATGATCCATCACGTAGTGGGGCTCTTCACCCACCCTGACCAAGAATGGAAAGAAATCCGTGGCGACCAGGAGGAAAGCATCAGCCACATGTACCTGACCCATACGCTGATCCTGGCGGCGATCCCCGCCGTGTCTGCCTTTATTGGCACCACACAGGTCGGCTGGGTCATCGGCAATCGGCCTCCCGTGATGCTTACCGTAGAAAGCGCGGTATGGATGACAATCATGTCGTACCTGGCGATGCTCGGTGGTGTAGCGGTAATGGGCGCATTCATCCACTGGATGGCCCGCACCTATGACGCCAACCCAAGCCTCGCCCGCTGCATTGCGTTTGCAACCTACACCGCTACACCGCTGTTCATCGGCGGCCTCGCCGCCTTGTACCCGCACTTGTGGCTGGGGATGATCGTCGGCACCGCAGCCATCTGCTACACGGTGTACCTGCTGTATGTGGGATTACCGACATTCATGAACATTCCATCTGACGAGGGCTTCCTGTTTTCAAGTTCGGTGCTCGCCGTAGGCCTGGTGGTGCTGGTCGCCATCATGGCGTTCACCGTGATTGTCTGGGGACTCGGCGTGGGGCCGGTCTACACCAGTTAGCCGCACATCACTGAAAATCAGAACTGCCGACAACGGCCGCCGCAAGGCGGCCTTTTCATCTTCAGCAACGAGAAGGCACACGACCATTCGGCAACCTGGTGATTCGCAAGGCCCGAGGGTTGCGGCATACTCGAGCGCTCTGGAGATCCATCAAGCATGCCCGAGCAACTCAATACCCGCGTCGAAGACTGTTTCCAACTAGCCGAATCCTTTTTCAAACGACCTTTCAAGCGCCCCGTGGTGAGCCTCAAGCTGCGCGGGCAGAAAGCCGGGGTCGCGCATTTGCACGAGAACCTGCTGCGCTTCAATCCGCAGCTGTACCGGGAAAACACCGAAGATTTCCTCAAGCAGACCGTGGCCCATGAAGTCGCGCACCTGATCGCCCACCAGCTGTTCGGCGAGCGCATCCAGCCCCATGGCGAAGAGTGGCAACTGATCATGCGCGGCGTGTACGAACTGCCGCCTAACCGCTGCCACACCTATGACGTCAAACGCCGCAGCGTGACCCGCTACATCTACAAGTGCCCATGCGCCGACAGCGACTTCCCGTTCTCGGCCCAGCGCCACAGCCTGGTTCGGCAAGGGCGGCGGTATTTGTGCCGGCGGTGTCGCCACACCTTGGTGTTCAGTGGGGAGATGCGGGTCGAGTAGTTGTTTTTTTGGTGACTGCACTGGCCTCATCGCGAGCAAGCTCGCTCCCACACTGGATTTGCATCTCGCCAAATATCCCCTGTGGGAGCGAGCTTGCTCGCGATGGCGGCCTCTGAGGCACTAGAGAATCACCTTGGCCCGCCGCAACGCCTCAATCCGCTGCGCACTGAACCCCAACTCCCCCAACACCTGATCCGTATGCTGCCCCAGCACCGCGCCAATATGCCTATGCTCAGGCAACCCTTGCGAAAACTTCAGCGGGCACGCCATCTGCGCCTGGGTTGAACCATCGCCCCGTGGCACATCGGCCACCAGCTCCCGCGCCTGCAACTGCGGATGACGCAGCGCTTCTCCCAGGTTCAACACCGGCTCGACACAAGCATCCAGTTCGGCGAACAGCGCGCGCAACTCGGCAAAGTCATGCTTTTCAAATTCGCCCCTCAGCGCGTCTTTAAGCTGTTTCTGATCTGCCGGTTGCGGTGACAGGCCGAGGCCGGCCAGTTCCTCCAGCCCCAACGCCGTGCACAACTGTTTCATGAATACCGGTTCCAGGCTGCCCACCGACAGCCAGCGCCCATCCCGGGAGCGGTAGTAATCGTAAAAGCTGCCGCCATTGAGCACCTGATTTTCCGGACCCGGTTCGATGCCACAGGCCAGATACCCGGCACCCGCCATCGCATTCATGCTGAACGCGCAGTCGGTCATGCTGACATCCAGGTGCTGGCCCTGACCGGTTTGCTGCCGGGCAATGACCGCCGCCAGCAAGCCAATCACCCCGTGCAGCGAGCCACCGGCGACATCCGCCACCTGCATGCCCAACGGCAGCGGCCCACTGTCGGCACGGCCGGTGTAACTCGCCAGCCCGGACAGGGCCAGGTAGTTGATGTCATGGCCGGCGCGGTCCTTGTAGGGGCCGGTCTGGCCGTAGCCGGTGATCGACACATAAATCAGTTTCGGATTGATCGCCTTCAGGGCTTCGTAGCCCAGGCCCAGACGCTCCATGACACCCGGACGGAACTGCTCGAGCACGATGTCGTAGTCCTGCAGCAACGTCCCGATCACCTCCAGCGCCTCAGGCTGTTTGAGATCCAGGGCGAGGCTGCGCTTGTTGCGGTTGAGGTAGGCATGACTGGCCGACACTCCTTGATCGTGGGGCGGCAACACCCGCAACAGGTCCAGGCGGGTCGGTGATTCGATGCGCAGCACTTCGGCGCCCATGTCCGCCAGCAACAACGAGGCGAACGGCCCCGGCAGCAGTGTCGAGAAATCCAGAACCTTGAGTGATGCCAGTGGACCGAGCATGAGCGTTCTCCCTATACGATGCCCCCAGACTAGGCAGCCGAACGCATTGCAGCAATCACCTAATGCGCCAGTCACGCTGACCGTTGCGCTCAAATCACAGGCAACAAAAAACCCGCCGAAGCGGGTTTTTCATTACAACAAGGCTTACTTGGCGTTCGTCGGGGTTGCCCCTTCGACGTGGCCCAGAACATCGTCTTTAGGCTCGTCGGCAATGCCGCGACCGCCCGAGGCCAGCTCCGCTTGCAGCACGTCGGTGTCCAGTTCCTTGACCCACTTGGCCACAACGATGGTGGCCACGGCGTTACCGACCAGATTGGTCAGGGCACGGGCTTCGGACATGAAGCGGTCGATGCCGAGGATCAGCGCCAGGCCGGCAACCGGCAGGTGGCCAACAGCGGACAGGGTGGCTGCCAGTACGATGAAGCCCGAGCCAGTCACACCGGCGGCGCCTTTGGAGGACAGCAACAACACCACCAGCAGGGTGATCTGGTGCGTGATGTCCATGTGGGTATCGGTGGCTTGGGCAATGAACACGGCCGCCATGGTCAGGTAGATGGCGGTACCGTCGAGGTTGAACGAGTAACCGGTCGGGATCACCAGACCCACGACAGATTTCTGCGCGCCCAGACGCTCCATCTTGACCAGCATGCGTGGCAGCACCGATTCCGAAGAGGAAGTGCCGAGTACGATCAGCAATTCTTCACGGATGTAGCGGATCATCTTCAGCACGCTGAAGCCATGCATGCGAGCGATGGAGCCCAGCACGATCAGGATGAACAGCAGGCAGGTGATGTAGAAGCACGCCATCAACTGACCCAACTGCACCAGCGAGCCGACACCATAGGCACCGATGGTGAATGCCATGGCACCGAAGGCACCGATTGGCGCGAGCTTCATGATCATGTTGATGATGTTGAACATCACATGGGCGAAGCGATCGATGAAGTCGAGGATCGGCTTGCCATAGGCACCCAGGCGATGCAGGGCGAAACCGAAGATCACCGAGAACATCAGCACTTGCAGGATGTCGCCCGTGGCAAACGCGCCGACGATGGTGGTCGGGATCACGTTGAGCAGGAAGCCGACCACGCTTTGATCGGCACCGGCCGCGACGTAGGTAGCGACTTTGGAAGCGTCCAGTGTGCTCACGTCGATGTGCATGCCAGCGCCTGGCTGCACGACGTTGACCACGACCAGACCCACCAGCAAAGCGATGGTCGAAACGATTTCAAAGTAAAGGAGTGCGTAACCGCCAGTCTTGCCGACCGCTTTCATGTCCTGCATGCCGGCGATACCGCTGACGACGGTGCAGAAGATAATCGGGGCGATGATCATTTTGATCAGTTTGATGAACCCGTCACCCAGCGGCTTTACCGCCACACCGAGCTGCGGATAGAAGTGACCGAGCAAGATACCGATGACAATTGCAACGATCACCTGGAAATACAGGGATTTGTACAGTGGCTGACGAGTCGTCATTGCAAAGTTCCTCAAGGGTGCCCGGTGACAACATCCATCTGTTGCCCGCAACACCGCAATTGCGAACCCTCCTGCACTGGAGGGATTTGTTTTTTCGAGCTGCGCAACGGCAGGCATCTGCTCGTTGTATCGCAAGGCCCGTGCCACCTTCCGTAAAAACCCTGCAAGCCTTTTGATATCAGGGGTTGCAGCGAATTCCTTGTCAGCGAACGGTTACAAGCATGTGGCGGGTTTCCGCCCTTCCACTAATAGTCGCCCTGCAATTTGGCGGATATCCGCCCTGTTCATGCCCGCAGTGCGCAGCTACCATCCGTCGATCAACGGTCAGATCTGCTGCCATGCGCGAACGCACCATTGCCAGTCATTTCGCCCGCGCCGCCCTGGGTGGTGCGCGTCGGCATGGCTACGACTATTCGGGCCTGCTCCAGCAATTGGGCATCAGCCCCGAGTTGCTGGACGAACCGCGGGCGCGCATCGCTCCGGAGCAATTCACCCAACTGATCCAGGCCTTATGGCTGGCACTGGACGACGAGTACCTGGGGTTCGGGCAAGCCCCGAGCAAACCGGGTAGCTTCGCGATGATGGGTCATGCCGTGATCCACTGCCGCAATCTGGATAAGGCACTCAATCGTGGCTTATTGTTTTATAGCCTATTCCCCGGGGCTCCGCGTTTGACCCTGAGCCGCGAGGACGAATGGGTCCGCCTGAGCCTGGACGACGCGCAACTTTGGGACCCGGACCACTTTCTGAGCGAGGCTCTGTTGGTGATCTGGCATCGATTCGGCAGTTGGCTGATCGGCCAGCGCATTCGCCTGGAGCAGGCCACATTCAGCTACCCCAGGCCCGAACACGGCGCCGAGTACGACCTGCTGTTTTCCTGTCCGCTTGAGTTTTCCAGGCCCCAGAGCAGCCTGTTGTTCCACAGCCGCTACCTGGTCATGCCGCTGTTGCAGGACGAACGCACCCTCAAGCATTTCCTCGAACGCTCCCCCGCCGACCTGCTCTCGCGCCCGGATGACGGCGACAGTTTGAGCAGCCGCTTGCGGCGCTTGCTCAGCCGCGACAGTTCTCGCTGGCCCGACCTCGAAGCCGTGGCCGCCCACTTGCACATCAGCCCGCAAACCTTGCGCCGGCATTTGCGGGAAGAGGGTTCGAGCTTTCAGGAATTGAAGGACCAGCTGCGCCGGGACATCGCGATTTATCACCTGAGCCGCGCCGACCTGTCGTTGCAACAGATCGCCGAGCAGCTGGGGTTTTCCGAGCCGTCGGCGTTTCACCGGGCGTTCAAGAAGTGGACCGGATTGACACCGGGAGCCTATCGGGCGCAGGAGAACTGATTTCCAAGGCCGAATTTTTTTGAAGTATTCACTGGCCTCATCGCGAGCAAGCTCGCTCCCACAGGTTTATCGCAACCCTTTGTGGGAGCGAGCTTGCTCGCGATGGCGTCCGATAAAACACCACTAAACCACCGGAAAGTGAATCCGGAACGCCGCCCCGCCCATTGGCGAATCCCCCAGCGTCAGCTGGGCGCTGTAGCTTTCGATGATGTCCTTGACCACCGCCAGGCCGATGCCCTGCCCCGGGTGCTGGCGGTCCAGGCGCTCTCCGCGCTCGAGAATCCGTGCGCGCTGATCCTGTGGCACGCCGGGGCCGTCGTCCTCGACACACAACTCGGTGCCGCCGAGGGTTTCGCGCACGCTGATGCGTACTTCGCCGAGGCACAGGCGATAGGCGTTTTCCAGCAGATTGCCCATCATCTCCAATAGAGCGCCCTGCTCTATCGGTACGTAACACGGGTCGGGCAAATCGAACGCGACGTGCACGCGCTTGTCGCGATAGACCTTGTCCAGCGTGTCGCACAGGCTTTTCAGCACCGGCCGCAAGTGCACCTGATGACGTACCAGACCACTTTTGCGCAGGCTGGCGCGCTGCAACTGGTAGCCGATCTGCTGGCTCATGCGTTCGATCTGGGTTTGCAGCACCCAGGCTTGATCGCGTTCCTCAGGACGCTGGGCCATGTCTTCACTGACGCCTTGCAACACCGCCAACGGCGTTTTCAGGCTATGAGCCAGGTCATCGAGAGAATCACGGTAGCGACTGCGCTGCTCACGCTCACTGTGCAGCAAGCGGTTGAGGGAACCGGTCAGGCGCAGCAATTCCCGGGGATGTTCTTCACTAAGGCTTTCGCGGGTGCCACCTTCGATCTGGTCCAGCTCCTGGCTCAAGCGCCGCAATGCCTGCAAGCCCCAGGTCAGACCGATCCACAGCAACGCCAGCAACACCAGCAGTGCCGCGCCAAAACCCAGATAGAGATTTTCCCGCAGGCCTTCGAGGGTCAGTTCGTACTCGCGAACCGGTTGCAGCGCCACGATGCTGAACGCCGCGCTTTTACCGCCGAGCAACTTGACCTCGACGTCGTAGACGAAGAACTCCTGGCCATTGGCTTCTCGGATCCGCGCGAACTCGTTGCCACGTCCGTCGTAGCGCGGCGTGTAATTGATCTGTTCTTCCCGGGTCGCCCTCGAACGCCAGACCAGATGCCCTTCACGGTCATAGATGTAGCCAAGCAATCGGCTGTCGGTGAGGTTGAAGCGTTCGTCGGGCAATTGCGCCGGCATCTGCAAGCTGTTGTTATCCACCCGGGCGGCAGAGATCAACGTGGTCACGTCCGATGCCAGGCGCTGCTCGATGGAGTCCTGCAACGCCAGGCTGAAGGCTCCCTGCATCGCCGGCAGCAACGCCAGCATGAACAACACCGCCAACAGCGTGGCGGCGAGCATCAAGCGAATGCGCAGCGAACGGATCAAGTGCAACGCTCATTGAACAGGTAGCCCAGGCCGCGTACGGTGTCGATCGGTTTGAACCCACCCGGCCCCTCCAGCTTGCGGCGCAGACGGCCGACCAGCACCTCGATCACATTCGGATCACGCTCGTCGTCATCCGGGTAGAGCTGTTCCATCAAGCGGTCCTTGGGCACCACCTGCTGATGATGGCGCATCAGGTATTCGAGAATGCGGTATTCGTACGCGGTCAGTGCCAGCGGCTGGTCGTCGAGGGACGCCTGCTTGCGATTGAGGTCCAGCAGCAAGGGACCGGCAACGATAGTCGATTGGGTAAAACCGCTGGAGCGGCGTAGCAAGGCATTCAGGCGGGCCTCCAGTTCTTCGAACTGAAACGGCTTGACCACGTAATCGTCGGCGCCGGCGGCCAGGCCTTCGACCTTGTCCTGCCAGTTGCCGCGCGCAGTGAGGATGAGGATCGGGAAGGTTTTGCCACTTGAGCGCAACTGGCGGATCAGGTCGAGCCCGCTCATGCCTGGCAGACCGAGGTCGATCACCGCCAGGTCAAAGTTGAACTGCGCGGTCTGGTACAGCCCCTCCTCGGCGTTGGCCACGGACTCGACCACGTGGCCGCTCTCCGTCAGGCGGGTTTTCAGGTGATGACGCAGTAGCGCTTCATCTTCGACGACCAGCAGTTTCATAACGCTCTCCCGGGCAAATCAACATCTCCAGAGGCACAACGTCGCACCTCAATAGCTAACATTGCAACGCTCACTGTAGGAGCGAGCTTGCTCGCGAAGACGGCGGCACAGCCAACATTGATGTTGCCTGACACACCGCTTTCGCGAGCAAGCCCGCTCCTACAGACTTCGCGTTGGCGCATACCCTTGTCAGAAAGCGTAGTTTGCCGACAGGTAAGTCTGGGCGCTGCTGGTCAGGTCCAGCGAACCCTGCTTGCTGCCACCGCGCTCACTCATCTCGGTGCTGGCGTTGCTGCGCAGGTAACGGTAACCCAGTTCAACCGAAGTGTTCTGCGAAACCTGTTGCAGCACACCCACCTGGCCACCGATGGCGTAGCCGATATCGCTGTCGCGGCTGAAGCCTGGCGACTCCTGGGTCATTTTGGTCAGGCCGGCCGTGGCGCCGCCGAACAATTTGGTGCTGCCGCCCACCGGGTAGAACAGATCGTAGCTGCCCAGGAGGTTTTCCTGACGCAGTTTAATGCCGTTGTGCGAGCCCGAGACGTTGTCGTAAGTGGCGTAGTAACGGCCCTGGCTATTCTGCTGGCCCAGACGCACACCCCAGGTGGTGTCCTTGCCGATCACGCCATCGGCGTTCGGGTGATTGAGGTTGTCATTCAGGGCGTGGGACTTTTTGACTTTGTCGCTGGTCTGTCCAAGAGTAAGGCTGGCGAAGTTGTCGTCAGACGCGAAGGCCGCGGTGCTCGCGCCCAGAACGGTGAACGCCAGAAGCAGTTTTTTGAATCCAGTCATTGGGGAGTTCCTCATGTGCCGTTTGTTTTTTGGGTACGGGGCAAGGTTACGCACCGCGCCCTGAACTCCCCCTGAACGCAATCTGAACCTGGGCTGAACCGCCCCCTCCCGAATGTTTCGACACGTTTCAAAAGGAGTTCCGACCATGCGCATGTTCTTAGCCGTCCTCCTACTGGCCCTGAGCGGGCTCAGTCAGGCCGCCATCAAGACTCAGGAAATTCCCTACCAAAGTGCCGACGGCACGAAAATGATCGGCTATTACGCTTTTGACGATGCCATCAAAGGCCCGCGCCCCGGGGTCTTGGTGGTGCATGAGTTCTGGGGGCTGAATGACTACACCAAGCGTCGCGCCCGGGATCTCGCCGGCCTGGGCTACAGCGCCCTGGCCATCGACATGTACGGTGACGGCAAAAATACCGAACACCCCAAAGACGCCATGGCCTTTATGCAAGCGGTGACGAAAGACAGTGCCGTGGGCAGCGCGAGGTTTAACGCCGGGCTCGACTTGCTGAAGAAACAGCCACAAACCGACCCGAACAAAATCGCCGCCATCGGCTACTGCTTCGGTGGTGGCGTGGTGCTCAACGCCGCGCGCCAGGGTGTGCCGCTGGCAGGTGTGGTGAGTTTCCATGGTGCGTTGGCAACCAATACGCCGGCAACGCCGGGCAGCGTCAAGGCGAAGATCCTGGTGGAGCACGGGGCGCTGGACAGCATCGTCACCCCGGAGACCATCAGCGCCTTCAAGAGCGAGATGGACAAGGCCGGGGCCGACTATAAATTCGTCAGTCTCGACGGCGCCAAGCACGGCTTCACCAATCCGGATGCCGATCGGTTGGGGCATGGCGGTCATGGCGGGCCCGACATTGGCTACAACAAGGCTGCGGATGAAAAGTCCTGGGCGGACATGCAGGCTTTCTTCAAAAAGATCTTTGGTTAACCCTGACATCTGTGGCGAGGGGGCATTCCGACAAGTCCCCTCGCCACAGCAAACTCCCTCGCCACAAAAGCCATCTGCTACTACCCAGTCCCAAGGCAACCCGGCAAAATGCCCGACATGAATGCCTCCCCCGCCCTGCCCGTCTGCTGCACGCCCCTCGATGACCATTGGCCGCTGCCGTTTGTGCTGCCCGATACGGTCCTGCTGAGTACTCACTTCGATAGCGCCCGACTGGCCAGCGATGATTTTCAGCGCAGCGCCGTCGAGGCGCCAGCGAGCATCCAGCGCTCGGTGGCCAAACGGCAGGCGGAGTTTCTCGCCGGGCGAGTCTGTGCACGGGCCGCGCTGCTACAGCTGGAAGGCCTGGACTTCAGCCCGGCCATCGGTGAAGACCGGGCACCGGTCTGGCCTGCGCACATCACTGGTTCGATCACCCACAGCACTGGCCGGGCCGCGGCGATCGTGGCGAACAAAAGCCATTGGCGCGGCCTGGGCATGGACCTGGAAAACCTGCTCAACCCCGAACGGGCTGAACGCCTGGCCGGGGAAATCCTCAATCCGCCGGAGCTACAGCGCATGGCGGCCGGTGATCACGATCAACGGGCGATGCTGGTCACCCTGACTTTCTCGGTCAAGGAAAGTCTGTTCAAGGCGCTCTATCCGATCGTTCAGCAACGCTTTTATTTCGAACACGCTGAAGTGCTGGAGTGGAGTGAGTCGGGTGAGGTGCGGTTGCGACTGCTCACTGATTTGTCCAGCGAATGGCGCAGCGGCACCGAGCTGGATGCGCAGTTCGGGGTCAAGGACGGACAGTTGCTGAGTCTGGTCAGCATCAAGGCCTGACGATTTTCGGTGTTTGGTATGGCCCCATCGCGGGCAAGCCCGCTCCCACAGTTGATCGTGTTTATCTGGAAAGACTCGGTCCCCTGTGGGAGCGGGCTTGCCCGCGAAAGCGTCAGATCGGTCACCGCTTTCCTTGAAGCAAAAGAAAACCCCCGACCCGCCAGAGGCTGATCGGGGGTTTTTAGTAAGCGCCTTGCGGCGCTTACCGGCTCAGCTTATTGGCAAGCTTCGCAATCCGGCTCGTCGATGGCGCAAGCCTTCGGCACTGGAGCAGGGCCGGCAGGCGCTGCCAGGACCGAATCTTCACCGTGGTTGCCGCCGCTGGAAACAGCGTTCAGCTTGCCGGTGTTGATGGTCGACTTCTCGGTGCTGGTCGCAGCCAGGGCACGGAGGTAGTAAGTGGTTTTCAGGCCACGGTACCAGGCCATGCGGTACGTCACGTCCAGTTTCTTGCCCGAAGCGCCAGCGATGTACAGGTTCAGCGACTGAGCCTGGTCGATCCACTTCTGACGACGGCTGGCGGCGTCGACGATCCACTTGGTGTCCACTTCGAAGGCAGTCGCGTAGAGCTCTTTGAGCTCTTGCGGGATGCGCTCGATCTGCTGCACCGAACCGTCGTAGTACTTCAGGTCGTTGATCATGACCGAGTCCCACAGGCCGCGAGCCTTGAGGTCGCGAACCAGGTACGGGTTGATCACGGTGAATTCGCCCGACAGGTTCGATTTCACATACAGGTTCTGGTAGGTCGGTTCGATCGACTGCGATACGCCGGTGATGTTGGCAATGGTCGCGGTCGGTGCGATGGCCATGATGTTGGAGTTACGAATGCCTTTCTGTACACGGGCGCGAACCGGTGCCCAGTCCAGGGTTTCGTTCAGGTCGACATCGATGTACTTCTGGCCACGGGCCTCGATCAGGATCTGTTGCGAATCCAGCGGCAGAATGCCCTTGGACCACAGCGAACCCTGGAACGTCTCGTAGGCGCCGCGCTCGTCGGCCAGGTCGCAGGAAGCCTGGATCGCGTAGTAGCTGACCGCTTCCATCGACTTGTCGGCGAACTCGACGGCAGCATCGGAACCGTAAGGGATGTGCTGCAGGTACAAAGCGTCCTGGAAGCCCATGATGCCCAGACCGACCGGACGGTGCTTGAAGTTGGAGTTCTTTGCTTGCGGCACCGAGTAGTAGTTGATGTCGATCACGTTGTCGAGCATGCGCACGGCGGTGTTCACGGTGCGTTGCAGCTTGGCGGTGTCCAGCTTGCCGTCGACGATGTGGTTCGGCAGGTTGATCGAGCCCAGGTTGCAAACGGCGATCTCGTCCTTGTTGGTGTTCAAGGTGATCTCGGTGCACAGGTTCGAGCTGTGGACCACGCCGACGTGCTGCTGCGGGCTGCGCAGGTTGCACGGGTCCTTGAAGGTCAGCCACGGGTGGCCGGTTTCAAACAGCATGGACAGCATTTTGCGCCACAGGTCTTTGGCCTGGATGGTCTTGAACAGCTTGACCTTGCCCGGGTACTCGGTCAGGGCTTCGTAGTACTCGTAGCGCTCTTCGAAGGCCTTGCCGGTCAGGTCGTGCAGGTCCGGTACTTCGGATGGCGAGAACAGGGTCCACTTGCCGTCATCGAAGACACGCTTCATGAACAGGTCAGGGATCCAGTTGGCGGTGTTCATGTCGTGGGTACGACGACGGTCATCACCGGTGTTCTTGCGCAGCTCGATGAACTCTTCGATGTCCATGTGCCAGGTTTCCAGGTAGGCACACACAGCGCCTTTGCGCTTGCCACCCTGGTTAACTGCAACGGCGGTGTCGTTCACTACTTTCAGGAACGGCACCACGCCCTGGGATTTGCCGTTGGTGCCCTTGATGTACGAACCCAACGCGCGAACCGGCGTCCAGTCGTTGCCCAGGCCGCCAGCGAATTTCGACAGCATGGCGTTGTCGTGGATTGCGTGGTAGATGCCCGACAGGTCATCCGGCACGGTAGTCAGGTAGCAGCTCGACAGCTGTGGACGCAGGGTACCGGCGTTGAACAGGGTCGGGGTCGAAGCCATGTAGTCGAAGGACGACAACAGGTTGTAGAACTCGATGGCACGGGCTTCGCGGTCTTTCTCTTCGATCGCCAGGCCCATGGCCACGCGCATGAAGAAGATCTGCGGCAGTTCGAAACGCACGCCATCCTTGTGGATGAAGTAACGGTCGTACAGGGTTTGCAGGCCCAGGTAGGTGAACTGCTGGTCGCGCTCGTGGTTGATCGCCTTGCCCAGTTTTTCCAGGTCGAAGGAGGCCAGCTCAGGGTTCAGCAGCTCGTATTCGATACCCTTGGCGATGTAGGCCGGCAGCGCCTTGGCGTACAGGTCGACCATCTCGTGGTGAGTGGCGCTTTCGGCGACGCCGAGGAAGCCCAGGCCTTCGGCACGCAGGGTGTCCATCAGCAGGCGCGCGGTCACGAACGAGTAGTTCGGCTCGCGCTCGACCAGGGTACGGGCAGTCATCACCAGGGCGGTGTTGACGTCGGTCAGGGCCACGCCGTCGTACAGGTTCTTCAGGGTTTCGCGCTGGATCAGGTCGCCGTCGACTTCTTCCAGGCCTTCACACGCTTCGGTGACGATGGTGTTCAGGCGTCCCATGTCCAGCGGCGCCAGGCTGCCGTCGGCACGGGTGATGCGGATCGACGGGTGCGCTTGTACCGGCTCTTCGGTGGTACGAACGGCACGTTCCTTGGAACGGGCATCACGGTAGATCACGTAGTCGCGAGCGACTTTCTGCTCGCCGGCACGCATCAGGGCCAGTTCGACCTGGTCCTGGATTTCTTCGATGTGGATGGTGCCGCCCGATGGCATGCGACGCTTGAAGGTCGCGGTGACCTGTTCGGTCAGGCGGGCAACGGTGTCGTGGATTCGCGACGAGGCAGCAGCGGTGCCACCCTCAACTGCGAGAAACGCTTTGGTGATGGCGACGGTGATTTTGTCATCGGTGTAGGGAACGACAGTGCCGTTACGCTTGATCACGCGCAGTTGGCCAGGCGCGGTGGCGGACAGATCCGAATTCGAATCAGCGGCCTGCGGCAAGGTGCCCTGCGGGTTCTCGCGAGTTGTGTCGGTTTGCATGGGGGAGTGTCTCCACATTCTCTATGTTTGTTTGGGCACCATCACGGTGCCCACCGTTCCGTCCTGAAGCACTACAACCGGCGAGCGCCGGGCATAACAACTTCGGGACAGTAGGAAGGGGGCTTTATCGGGCGCCGCTTCCATGCCGAAGTCTTTGGTCTCACGCCTTGGGCCTGAAACCGGGGTCCGTTATAGGTGACAGTTGGGACTGCAACACCCGTACCGTTTTCACCACTCGGGGCCGAAATACAGTAGCCATCCGCACGCGCGGTTTGGTCTTTCGAAAATACGTTTGGCTCAACCGGACAGAGGCAATAAAAGCGCTTGAAATTGATGTCTGGTTTGTGTTTGGTTTTTCGCGCAAAACCCTATATCTAGGGTTTTTTTAGCGCCGGGCTACAAGATAATGCGTTTTGGGGGGCGATTGCAACGTACTGCCTGTGGATAAACCTGTGCGTAAATTGTGTGTGAAAGAGGGAACCGGCGTGTAGGCCGCGATGCTGCTGGACCGGACCTTTTTTCAGCAATTTTCTGCGATCGAAAACGCTCGGGCGGATTTTTAAGGGCGCGAACCCTATCACAAAAAACCGTGTCGTCCGAACGTATTTCCCCGCTTGTGTTCTCGACGGGCGGCGTTTATACAATCGGCCCAGCGTGTATACATATTTGTCCCCCCGAATCATTACAAAAAGACGGGTGGATCCTTCCTTATTAGTGGTTTTGGCAAGCAGAGGTCACCCGTGGAGCAAGAAGCCTGGCAGGTATTGATTGTGGAGGACGACCAGCGACTGGCCGAACTGACCCGCGATTACCTGGAAGCCAATGGCCTGCGTGTATCGATCGAAGGAGATGGTGCGCTCGCTGCGAACCGCATCATCAAGGAACAACCGGACCTGGTGATCCTCGACCTGATGCTCCCCGGTGAAGATGGCCTGAGCATTTGCCGCAAGGTCCGCGCCCGCTATGACGGCCCGATCCTGATGCTCACCGCCCGCACCGACGACACCGACCAGATTCTCGGCCTGGACCTGGGCGCTGACGACTATGTGTGCAAACCGGTGCGCCCGCGCCTGCTGCTGGCGCGCATCCAGGCCCTGTTGCGCCGTAGTGAAACGCCCGAAGTCGCCCCGGAAAAACAGCGGCGTCTGCAGTTCGGCCCGCTGATCGTCGACAACGCCTTGCGCGAAGCCTGGCTGCAGGGCAACGGCATCGAGCTGACCAGTGCCGAATTCGACTTGCTCTGGCTATTGGTGGCCAATGCCGGGCGTATCCTCTCGCGGGAAGAGATCTTCACCGCGCTGCGGGGCATCGGCTATGACGGCCAGGACCGTTCCATCGATGTGCGCATCTCGCGCATCCGCCCGAAGATCGGCGATGACCCGGAGCATCCACGGCTGATCAAGACCGTACGCAGCAAAGGCTATCTGTTCGTTCCCGAGGCCTGCGTAGACCAGACCCTGTGAACTCGATCTTCCTGCGTATCTATGGCGGCATGTGCGCCGCGCTGATTCTGGTGGCGGTGCTCGGTGTGCTGGCGTTGCACCTGCTCAATCAGGTGCGCAGCGAGCAATACCGCGAGCGCCTGGCCCACGGCACGTTTTCGCTGATGGCCGACAACCTGCAGCCGATGAACCAGACCGAGCGCCACCGGGCCTTGCTGGTGTGGGAGCGGCTGCTGGGGATTCCGCTGGCGCTGAAAACCTTTGCCGAGACTGACCTTGACCTGACTCAACGCACTCGTGTGTTGCGCGGCCAGGCATTGGTGGAGCAGACCGGACCGCACGCGGCGAAGGTCTACAAGCTGGTCAGCGAAAAGGAGCAGTTGATGCTCACCGGGGAAGTGCAACAGATCAGCGAGCAACTGGCCCGGGCGACCATCTACCTGTTGACCGATGAACTGGTGCGCACCCCGGTAGCCGACCAGCCCTTGCGCCTGGCGCAATTGAAGCAAGACAAGGGCTTTGGCTTCGACCTGCGCTTGGTCACGGTTGACGAGGCGGACATGGACGAAGACCAGAGCCGCCGGGTGTCCGAGGGTGACACCGTGATGGCGCTGGGCAAGGAAGGCGATTCGATCCGGGTGTTTGCCGGCATGGTCGGCACGCCGTGGGTCCTGGAAATCGGCCCGTTGTACCAGATGAATCCTTACCCGCCGGAGTGGCTGGTACTGATTGCTGCGCTGGGCCTGACGCTGATCGGTTTGATCGTCTATCTGCTGGTGCGTCAGCTGGAGCGGCGCTTGCGTGGCCTGGAAGCGGCGGCCACGCGCATTGCCAAGGGCAGCCTGGAAACCCGCGTGCCGGCGCGCGGCGCGGACTCGGTCGGGCGGCTGGCCTCGGCGTTCAACGGCATGGCCGAGCACTTGCAACAGTTGCTGGCGATTCAACGCGAACTGGTGCGCGCGGTGTCCCACGAGTTGCGCACACCGGTGGCGCGTCTGCGCTTTGGCCTGGAAATGATCGGCTCGGCCACCACGCCGCAAGCCCTGGAAAAATACTGCCAGGGCATGGACAACGACATCGAGGATCTCGACCGGCTGGTGGACGAGATGCTGACCTACGCGCGGCTGGAGCAGGGCTCACCGGCGCTGAATTTTCAGCGGATCGATCTGGATGCCTTGGTCAATCAAGTGATTGAAGAACTGGCCCCGTTGCGTGCCGACGTCACGGTACAGCGGGGTTTGTGTCTGTCGGCTGCCGATAACGACGATGCCTGGGTCGAGGCCGAACCGCGTTATCTGCACCGGGCGATCCAGAACCTGGTGAGCAATGCCATGCGCCATGCGCAATCACGGGTGACCATCAGCTATCAGGTGGGGCAGCAGCGCTGCCGGGTGGATATCGAGGATGACGGGCCGGGGGTGCCGGAGTCGGCGTGGGAGAAGATCTTCACGCCGTTCCTGCGCCTCGACGACAGCCGCACCCGTGCGTCGGGCGGGCATGGACTGGGGTTGTCGATCGTGCGGCGCATCATCCATTGGCACGGCGGGCGTGCGTTGATCGGCAAGAGCAAGAGTCTGGGTGGGGCGTGTTTCAGCCTGAGCTGGCCGCGCAATCAGGAGAAGCGTTGAGGTCTGTGTAGTCTGTGATGACCTCTTCGCGGGCAAGCTTGCGAAGAGGCCATCATATCCAACACAAAACCTCAGGCCACAAAAAAGCCCCTCTGATGAGGGGCTCCTTGCACAGCACATTCCAGCATCAGGTCATCTGAATGATGGTCTGCATGATGGTGCTCTGGGTGGAGATAGTCTTGGCGTTCGCCTGGTAGTTGCTCTGCCCCTTGATCAGGTCGACCAGTTCGTTGGTCAGGTTGACGTTGGACTCTTCCAGGGAGTTGGAAACGATCGAACCCAGGGTGCCGGTTTCCGGGGCATCGTAACCAGGAATACCCGACACATAGGTTTCCTTCCAGCTGGTGCCGCCTACTGGCTGCAAACCTTGTTCGTTGGTGAAGCTGGCCAGGGAAATCTGGCCGATCGCCTTGGTCTGGTTGTTGCTGAAGTTGGCCAGCAGCACACCGCTGCCGTCGATGGTCAGGTTGGTGATCTGGCCAGTCGCGTAGCCGTTCTGCGCAGGAATCGAACGCGCGGTGTCGGCGTTGAACTGCGTGGTATTGGCCATTGAAATGGTCACACCTGCCGGGTCGGCACTTGCCCCGTTGGGGGTCCAGACGCCGCCGGTCACGGAGCCCGGAGTCCAGCCAGTGATTTTCAGGTCATTGCCGATAACCGGTGCAGGTGTCGGAACGGTCGGCGGAACAGTCGGCGGTACCGGCGTGCTGACCGAAACCAGTTTGCCGCTCGAATCGAACGTCATGGTCGAAGGGATCGGAGCCGTCACAGCAGGGTCGCTGCCATCCGGGTTGCGACCATCGATCAGGGTGTAGGTATCCCAGGTGTTCGGACCCGTCTTGACCATGTACTGGTCCATGGGGTGCTGGTTACCCTGCGTATCGAAAACCGGGGTAGTGAACTGCTTGGTGTAAGTGGCGGGCTTGCTCGGATCGAACTTGTTGGTAGCCACAGTCTGATCGATCACCGCAGCCGTGGAGTTCAGGTTGATCGTCGACGAAACGGTGTTGGTGGCCTTCGGGGCCAGGTTGGAGGTGTCGATTTGCAGGTCGGTCAACACGCCATTGAGAATCTTGCCATTGGCATCTACACCGTAACCCTGCAAACGGGCCGTACCGTCGCTATTGGTAACGTAACCTTCTTTGTCAGTCTTGAAAGTACCGGCACGGGTGTAGGTCAGCGAACCATTGTTGTTCAGGACGAAGAAACCGTTGCCCTGGATACCCATGTCGAGCACGTTGCCGGTGTTGCTCACGTCACCCTGGGTGAACTGCTGGGAAACGTTGGCCAGACGCACGCCGCTGCCGACGGTCTTGCTGCCGGTACCCAGGCGGGTCGCCGAGTACACGTCTTCGAATTCTGCACGGGACGACTTGAAACCGGTGGTCGCAACGTTGGCGATGTTGTTGCCGGTCACGTCCAGTTGCTTGTTGGCTGCAAAGAGACCGCTAAGGCCGATATTGAAAGACATCATCCACTCCTTTGTGCCGTATTAGTCGGCTTTACATACCAATGGTTTGTACTTTGGACAGAGCAACGCTGCCCAGCCCGGCCAGGTTGAGCATCAACTCCCCGCCGGTCTGGCTGATGGTCACGCTGTTGACGGTCGCGGGCAGGTTGGTGATCAACGCGACGGACTTGCCATCGATGGTGGTCGTGGCGCCGAAGGCGAAGGTGCCCGCAGGTACCGTCTCACCCGCATCGTTCTTGCCGTCCCAGATGAAGCTGGCGTTGCCGGCCTTCTGCGAACCCAGGTCGATGGTGCGCACGGTCTTGCCGGTTGCGTCGGTGATTTTCAGGGTGGCGGACGCCACCGAAGTCGGCACGACCACCGTGCCGCTGAGGCTCTTGGTAGTGTCGACCACGGCCTTGTCGCCCGGAGCGATAACCGAACGACCCACCAGCGACGACGCCTGCAAGGCCTGGGACGAGTTGTAGTTGCTGGCCAGGCCGCTCACGGTGTCGTTGAGCGTGGTAATACCTTCCAGGCTGCTGAATTGTGCCAACTGGGCCACGAACGCGCCGTTGTCCTGAGGCTCCAGCGGGTTCTGGTTTTTCAGCTGGGTSACCAGCAACTGCAGGAACGCATCCTTGCCCAGGGCCTGGCTGCCCGTAGACTTGCCGGTTGCCGACGCCAGACCATCAGTTGTGGGGTTGGTCTTGATCGAGGAATTGGCCAGGATGTCGTTGAGGCTCAAACCGCTGGTGGAATCGGTAACACTCATCTGAGTCGCCCCTTATCACTGACCGAGGGTCAGGACTTTCTGCATCATGGTTTTGGCGGTGTTCATCATTTCGGCGTTGGTCTGGAACGAACGGCTCGCGGAAATCATGTCGGCCATTTCCTCCACCACGTTGACGTTCGGGTAGTAGACGTAACCCTTGGCATCGGCCGCCGGATGGTTCGGCTCGTAGCGCGCCTCGAGGTTGCTCTGGTCTTCGACTACACCCAACACCTGCACGCCCTGACCGGCCGCGTCCTGGCTCTGGAACAGCGAGTCGCTGCCGCCGCTCTGGCCGCCCTGGAACATGGTGGCGAACACCGGGTGACGCGCGCGGTAGGTCTGGTCGATGCTCGACGAGACGGTCTCGGCGTTGGCGATGTTCGAAGCGACGGTGTTCAAACGCGTGGTCTGCGCACTCATGCCGCTACCGGCAATGTTGAAAACACTGGATAGAGACATGGCTTACTCTCCGCGCAGGGCTGACACCAGCCCTTTGAATTTGCTGTTGAGCAGGGTGAAGCTGGCCTGGAAGCCGATCGCGTTTTCCGCGTAGTTCGACTGTTCCAGCTGAGCGTCCACGGTGTTCTGGTCGATCGACGGTTGCATCGGCGTGCGATACAGCAACGACTCGTCGCCATTGCCCAGGCCTTCAGCTTCGATGTGACGGCTGTTGGTCATGTTCAAGGCGAAGGTGCCGTTTTTGGTTTTCTCGTTCTGCTCGGCGAGTACCTTCGAGAAGTCCAGGTCCCGAGCCTTGTAGTTCGGGGTATCGGCGTTGGCGATGTTATTGGCCAGGACTTCGGCACGCTGGGCGCGGAAGCCCAGGGCTTGTTCGTGGATACCGAGCGCTTTATCGAAGCTGATGCTCATGTCGGGAAACCTTCGGGTGACCTGATTTTTCGTAGGATCAACTTAGCAAGCCCCATGCCAATTCAAAAAAGCCCGGAAACCGGGGCTTTGCCGGCCATGGCAACGCGGCAATGCCAGAAAAGCGGCAACGGTTTTCCGCCGGATGTCGCTTTTCTGCCGCCTTACTTGATTTGGAGGACAACACTTGACCCTGTGGGAGCGGGCTTGCCCGCGAAGGCGTCGTGTCAGCCGATATGACTTTTCTGATCTACCGCTTTCGCGGGCAAGCCCGCTCCCACAGGGAGTAGGTGGTACCCGTGAGAAATCAGCAGGCACAAAAAAACGGGAGCCCCTGAGGACTCCCGTTTTTTTTGCCGACGCCAGCGAAATCACTTCGCCTGGTAAATGATCCCCGGGCTGCACTGGACCATCTGGTAATGATCCGGCAAACCGTTCAGTGCTTCGGAAGCACCGAGGAACAGGTAACCGCCCGGCTTCAACGTGCTGTGGATGCGCAACAGGATGTCCTTCTTCACCTCGGCGGAGAAGTAGATCAACACGTTGCGGCAGAACACGATGTCGAACTTGCCGAGGCTCGCGTAGCTGTCCAGCAGGTTGAACGAACGGAATTCCACCCGGCTCTTGATCGGTGCCTTGATCGCCCAGCGCCCCGGCCCTTTCGGGTCGAAATAACGCTGCAGGCGCTCAGGCGACAGACCGCGACCGATGGCCAGACTGTCGTATTCGCCGGTCTTGCAGTTGTTCAGCATGGTCCCGGACAGGTCGGTGGCAACGATCTGCACGCCCATCCTCAACTGGCCCAGGTTGACCCGCTCGAACTCGTCGATGGACATCGACAGCGAATACGGCTCCTGCCCCGACGAGCACGCCGCCGACCAGATGCGCAGGCGCTGGCCGGGACTGGCCTTGATCGCTTCGGGCAGTACCTTGTTCTTCAAGACTTCAAACGGGTAGGTGTCTCGAAACCACAGGGTTTCGTTGGTGGTCATGGCATCCACCACCTGTTCGCGCAAACCGCTACGCGGCTGGGTCTGCATGCGCTGAACCAGCTCACCCAAAGACTTGATGCCTTGCTGTTCCATCAGTTTGTTGAGACGGCTGGAGACCAGGTACTGCTTGTTTTCACCGAGCAAAATGCCACAGGCTTTTTCCAGGAATACCCGGAACTGTTCGAAATCCAAATTACCCGTAGACAATGATGCCGCCTCTTAAATCGTGTTGACTGCCAGGGGTGCAGGCCCCTGGCTGATATCTGCTGCCTTGATCCGGTCGACCACCCGGGATGCCAGGTCATCAGGACGGAACTTGGCCAGGAAGTCATCGGCACCGACCTTCTTGACCATCGCCTGATTGAACACTCCCGACAACGAAGTATGCAGGATGATATGAAGCTTTTGCATGCGCGGGTCGTTGCGGATTTCCGCCGTCAGGGTGTACCCGTCCATCTCCGGCATTTCGATATCGGAGATCATCATCAGGAACTCTTCTTCCGGCTTCTTGCCCTCGTCGACCAGTTTGCGCAGGTAATCCAGCGCTTGCCGACCGTCGTTCAACGCCACCACTTCGACACCGACCGTTTGCAGGCAACGCGTGACCTGCTTGCGCGCCACCGACGAGTCGTCAACCGTCAGCACACGCAACGAAAGCGCCTTGTGTTGGGTTTCGACATCCACCACACCCACGGAGATCGCTTCCGGCGTCGGTGCCACTTCCGCCAGCACTTTCTCGACGTCGATGATTTCAACCAGCTGATTGTCGACTCGCGTCACCGCCGTCAGGTAGTGATCGCGTCCAGTGCCCTTGGGTGGCGGATGGATCTCCTCCCAGTTCATGTTGACGATGCGCTCCACCGAGCGAACCAGGAAACCCTGGGTCTTGGTGTTGTACTCCGTGATGATCACGAAGGGATTGTTCTTGTCCTTCAAAGCACCGGAGCCGGTCGCCATCGCCAGATCAAGGATCGGAATGGTCGCCCCCCGGATATTCGCCACGCCGCACACGACAGGACTGGACTTGGGCATCAGAGTCAGTTTGGGGCATTGCAGCACCTCCCGAACCTTGAAAACGTTGATCCCGTACAGCTGCTGGCCGTCGAGACGGAACAACAACAGCTCAAGGCGATTCTGCCCCACCAGTTGCGTGCGCTGGTTCACCGAATCCATTACACCAGCCATGCCCAGACTCCTACACCAACGCCAAGTGTTGTTGCGACGCGCCTTCATCACTGAACGGCACGGCGCTTGCTTTTTTAATCGTTATGAACACAGAACCGACATTTTTCCGACACTTGACCACACCCTGCCGAAAATTGCTCGGCGTGCTGGCGGCCGTTTGCCTGTTCAACGCTGGCAGCCCTGCCCTTGCTGACGCGGTTACCTTGCCTGACATGCTTATCGGCGTCACTCAGGGCTTTCTTGAATTCACCGTAGAAGACTATCTGGCCACCAGTCAAACGGAAGGTCGCTACGAAATCCAGGTCAACCCGCTCGACCCGCGCATGCACATGCCCATGTGCGACAAGGAATTGACAGCGACCCTTGAGAGTCCCAAGCCGCTGGGACGGGTCACGGTCAAGGTCCGCTGCGAGGGCGCTTCCCCCTGGACAGTGTTCGTACCCGCTCAAGTCCGCCTGTTTCGCGATGTCGTGACCACCGCCCGGCCACTGCGCCGCGCCGCCATTGTCGAGCCTGGGGATGTAATCCTGCGCGAGCGCGATATCAGCCTGATCGGCCAGGGCTACCTGACCACCCTCGACCAGGCGGTTGGACAGCGACTGACCCGACCAATGGTCGCCGACCAGGTGATTACCCTGGTACATATCGAACAGGCCGAGGTCATCCGCAAGGGTGATCAGGTGGTGATTACCGCCCGCAGCGGTACGCTCAGCGTGCGCATGCCGGGCGAAGCCCTGTCGAACGGCAGCCTGAGCGAACAGATCCGGGTGAAAAACCTCAATTCCCAGCGAGTCATCAAGGCGCAGGTGATGGCGCCGGGGCAGGTGGAAGTGTCCATGTAAAGCTCACTGTTCATCGGAATGTGGCGCTTGCCGCGGCGGTTCCCTAGACTGTGCTCCATGCAGGGCAAGCGCTGACGCGCGCGAGGTTCATTGATAAATGAGCCTAAAGTTTTCCAGGGAATGGCCGAAACCATGGCAAGCGTCCAAATTCCCAGAGGTTTTTTATCATGGTCATCGATTTCAGCCGTTTGAACAGCTCCTCGTCCCTTACGGGCAGTACACGTACCAGCGCCAGCAAGGAAAGCGCCGAAGCCGACAAATCCGCGCCGCTGGAGTCCGCGGCCGAACAGGCCGGTACCGTCAAAAGCGGGGAATCGGTACATCTCAGCAATGAGGCTCAACAGTTGCAGAAGGTCACTGACAAGCTGCGCGATCAGCCTGCCGTCGACAAAGCCCGCGTGGCAGAGTTGAAAGCAGCGATTGCCGATGGCAGCTATAAAGTCGACAGCAACCGTGTAGCCAGCAAACTGCTCAACTTCGAAGCCCAGCGCTAGGCCATCGCCGGCGCCAGGCTTTTGGACGCTTAAAACCCAAGGCCAGCCATGCACGACACTCATTTACTGCAACTGATCACCGACGACTTTGCTCCAGCGCAACACTTGCTGGAGTTACTGCAGACCGAATCCCTCGCCTTGCATGGCCGCGACATGCCATTGCTCGAGGGCATCCTGGCGCAGAAACAGGCATTGGTCGTTCTGCTCGAACAGCATGGCCGCAAGCGCAGTGAAATTCTCGCCAGCCTCAACCTGCCGACCAACCGTACCGGCCTGGAGCAACTGGCCAGCCAGTCGAGCATCGGTGACCAGTTGCTGGCGCAAAGTGACGTGCTGACCAATCTCCTGGCCCAGTGCCAGGCCATCAATGCCAACAACGGCCAGTCGATTCTCACTCAGCAAGCCGCTACAGCCACCCAGCTGAAAATCCTTAACGGCGGTGAAACCCCGGCGCTTTACGATGCCAGCGGAACCTTCTCCAAGCTTGCTAAGCCACGCCCGCTCAGTCAGGCTTAGGCCGGTCGATGAGCCCGCTCTATCCAAGACGCGAAAGATGCTGGCAAAATGCTGGCTAGTCGTAGTCAAATTTTGTCTGGAGATTGATTAACCGTGTCCAATGCCTTATCCGTGGATGATGCTCCGCAGCCACCCAAGGTGCTCTCCACGCCCTTGGAAATCTCCGGCAACCTGCGCCAGCTGCTCGAAAGCCATGACCCGCTGATCATCACGTTCCACGAGCGCAGCCAGCGCTTCCAGAGCTATCTGGTGGAGCTGGACCGTGAAAGCAACATGATTGCCCTGGACGAAATGATCCCCCGCGATGGCGAGCGCTACCTGCTGGCGGGCGAACCGTTCAAGGTCGAAGGCTTCCACGAAGGCGTGCGCATCGCCTGGGAAAGCAACGGCCAATTGACCATCGACGARTCCGGCGRCAGCCGTTGCTACCGCGGCAGCCTGCCCGATGARGTGGTGTACCACCAGCGTCGTAATGCGTTCCGCGCCGCGCTGAAGCTGGCACAACTGGTCAACGTCAACCTGGACGGCGAAAAGCTCAAGACTTCGATCAGCGGCAAACTGCTGGATATTTCCGCTACCGGCTGCAAACTGCGCTTCGACGGCGACATCACCAGCAGCTTGCAACTGGGTCAGGTTTACGACCGTTTCAGCGCCGAACTGCCCTTCGGCAAAATGACCGCTCCGGTCGAGTTGCGTTATCTGCACTTCGAAGAAAAGATCTCCACCACCTTCGCCGGCGTTCGCTTCCACAACATGAGCGGGCTGGTGCAGCGTCAGGTCGAACGCTTCGTCTACCAGTTGCAACGCGAAGCGCGTCGCTTCGACAAAGACGACCTCTGACAGAGCGTCAACAAAAAACGGGCAGTCCCTTGCGGTGACTGCCCGTTTTTTTGTGCCCTGGATTTAAGGCCTGGCCTCGCTCAAGTTGGGATCTCGTCCTGTATCCGGGTCTTCTGGCGGCTGATCGGCTTCAGGCGCAGCTTCGGATTCAGGTTCTGGCTCCGGGCCGTGACCGACCGGACCGGTCATCTGATCCTGCACCACCTGCTCATCGACCCGCGGGTCGAGGCAGGCTACCAGCGGCGAACTCGTCATGTTGTCCGGCATGGCCACGTGATGCAGCGGCGCATCTTCCACCTGATGCAGGTTGGTCACCGCTTTCGGACGAATTCGCCACACCAGTACCAACGCAAAGAAGCTGAAAAACGCATAGAGCATCTGGCTGCCGAACAGCTTCATCAGCACCCCGGCCACCAGCGGCCCAATGCTCGCACCCACACCATAGGTCACCAACAACATCGCCGTCAGGGACACCCGGCGATCACCTTCGACGTGGTCATTGGAGAACGCCACCGCCAACGGATACAGGCAGAACTGCACCAGCGAACAGACAAAACCGGCGAGAAACAGAACCTCCAGCGGCACCTGCGGCATGATCGCCAGCGGCAGTGCGGCCAGTGCCAGGCTGAACGCGAAACTGCGGATCAACACCGCCCGGTCGTAGCGGTCGGACAACCAGCCCAACGGCCACTGCACCAGCAGCCCGGCAAAAATGCAGCTACCCATGAACAGGCCGACCTGTTCCGTGGACAACCCTTGCTGCGAGGCATACAGCGGCGCCAGACCATAGAACGACCCCACGATCAGGCCTGCCCCGAGCACCGTACTCAATGACTGCGGCACGCGCTTGATAAAGAACCGTGGCTCCATCGGTGCCGGGTGCAGCGGTGCCGGGTGGATCCGCCGGGTCAGGGCCACGGGCACCAGACACAGGGCGAAACACAGGGCAACCAACATCAGCAGCTCCAGCCCCAGCGCCGGGTGCATGACCAGAATCAATTGCCCCATCACCAGGCCCAGGTAGGAGGCGATCATGTAACCGCTGAACACCAACCCGCGCTGCCTGGCTTCGGCCTGTTCGTTCAGCCAGCTCTCGATCACCATGTACTGGCACATCATGCCGAGGCCGACGATCACCCGCAGGAACAGCCAGGCCGGCAGCCAATCGACCAGGCCATGGCCCAACACCGCCGCGCCGACGATCCCGGCACAGGCCGAATAGGCCCGGATATGCCCGACCCGGGCAATCAACCGGTGACCGATCTTGCCCCCCAGCACCAGGCCGAAGTAGTTGGCGGCCATCAACGCACCCACCCACAGGCTGTCGACATGGTCGGCCGCCAGGCGCAGGCCCAGGTAAGTACTCAACAGGCCCGAGCCGATCAACATCATCAGCGAGGCGAAATACAGCGCTCGAAAGGATTTCCAGATTTGGCGCATCGGCGTTCCGAGCGGCTCCTTGCAGTGAGAATCGGCTACCGCTAAACGATAGCCGGATGTCGACGGATCGTCAGGCCTGGGCTGCTAAAACACGCCGTTCCCAGGGAGTAATTTCATCATAAAAACTGCTCAGCTCCAGGGTCTTCGAAGCGATGTAGCCTTCGATGAATTCCGTGCCCAACAGTTCCCTGGCCAACTGGCTACGTTTCAGACGCTCGAGTGCCGCATGCAAGGTACACGGCAACGAAAGATTTTCCGGTACTTCGAATTCACCCTGAATCGGCGCGCTCGGCTCCAACGCGTTCTCGATGCCATGCAACCCCGCCGCCAGGCTTGCGGCAAGTGCCAGATACGGATTGGCATCGGCGCCCGGCAAGCGGTTCTCGACCCGACGGGCCACCGGCAAACTGGCTGGAATGCGCAAGCCGGCCGCCCGGTTGTCATAGGACCAGCAGGCATTATTCGGTGAGGCGTAAGGGTGGCACAAGCGCTGATAGGAATTCACGTTCGGCGCAAACAACGCGGTGAAGTCGGCCATGCAAGCCTGCTGGCCGGCAATGAAATGGCGGAAGGTTGCCGTCTCCTGCCCTGCCTCATCACTGAACACGTTACGTCCCGAATCGATCTCGACGACGCTCTGGTGAATATGCATCGAACTGCCCGGTGTATGCGCCAACGGCTTGGCCATGCACACCACACTCAGCCCGTGCTTGAGCGCAACCTCCTTGAGCAAGTGCTTGAACAGGAACGTCTGGTCGGCCAGCAACAGCGGATCACCATGCAGCAGATTGATCTCGAACTGACTGACGCCCATTTCGTGCATGAAGGTATCGCGAGGCAAGCCCAACGCCGCCATGCATTCGTAGACTTCATTGAAGAAGGGGCGCAGCCCATTGTTGGAGCTGACGCTGAACGCCGACCGCCCATCCTCTCGACGACCGTCCAGCCCCAGTGGCGGTTGAAATGCCTGGGTCGGATCAGTGTTGGGGGCGAAGACAAAAAATTCGAGCTCGGTCGCCACGACTGGCGCCAGGCCGCGGGCCGCGTAACGGGCAATCACGGCCTTGAGCTGGCCACGGGTCGACAGACTGGAGCTGGTGGTAGTCCCCAGTTCATTCGCGTCGCAAATGGCGAAGGCCCGCGGTGGATTGCTCCAGGGCAAGCGGTGGATTTGCGCAGGGTCCGGGATCAGCGCCAGGTCGCCATCATCGCTGCCGTAAAACCGCGCCGGCGGGTATCCGCCCATGATGCATTGCAGCAGCACACCCCGCGCCATCTGCAAGCGTCGACCGTCGAGAAAGCCCTCGCAGGTCATCACTTTGCCCCGTGGTACGCCGTTCAAATCCGGCGTCACACATTCAACTTCATCAATGCCCGTCAATCGCTGCGCGAGTGAACTCAGGCCAACGGTCCTCATGACGCTATCCTTGTTATTGTGCGGGCCGCGAACGGCGACCGTACAAAATAGGCTCCGCGTGTTCGGAATTTCAAGCAGCGTCGATAAATATGCTACCTGTCAGGGCAGGTAAAGGCGGAACACCCCACCGCCCAACGGACCGCCATTGCTGATTTCGGTGCGTCCGCCCACACCGTTGCGTTGATGCAGCGCGGCAATTCGCCCGGCAAAATAAAGGCCCAGCCCGGTGCTGCCGGTGCTCTGATTGATGCCCTGCACGTAATCGGCCTGACGCTCGATCATCTGCGCCGGATAGCCTTCGCCATCGTCATTGATGGTCAACACCAGTTGCCCGGCTTCGTCGCTGACACTGATCAAAACCGCATGCCGTGCAAAGCGAATGGCGTTGTTGATGCAGTTGGCCAATACCGACGCGATCAACTCACGATCGAAGAAACCCAAAGGGCTCAGCGGATCCACTTCATAGGTGGCCATGATGCCGCGGCTGGCGAACACTTCCTGATGGCAAGCCAGTTGCGCCTCGATGAAGTCGTCCAGTTCATGGTAGGCCGGCTGCAACGGCATCTGGTTGACGCCGAGCTTGTACAGCCCCAACAACTGCACCAGCATGCCGTTGAGGTGGGCGAACTCGAAGTCGATCACGCCCTGCTCCGGCGTCTGCTGCGCCGACTCCGGCAATCGCGCCAGCCACTGACTGTGGGCCTGCATCAGCATGGCCAGCGAGTTCTTCATGTCGTGCACGGTAGAGGCGATCACCGTGGAGAAATCCAGTGCCTGTTCGTTGTCGTTCATTGGCCAAACGCCTTGCTTTTCAACTTCTGGTAACGCGGATAACGCGCGTCGGTATCGGGCATCAGGCCGACCATTTTCAGGCAGACCCGGCATTCTTCCAGCTCCGCCGAAGGAACGCCGGTATCAGTGCCATGCAACAACGACTGCGCCATGTTCAGGGCGATACTGATGTTCTTCGGTTGCATCGCCAGGGCTTTGCGGAATACCTGCCGGGCCTCCACCAGGTTGCCGGTCTTGTACACGCGTACGCCCTGACGGTTGAGTTCCGCGGCGGCGTTGCCGGAATTGAGGATGGTCGGGTCGTCGGTCTGCTTGGCGATGTCCTTCATGACCGTCGGATCGTCGCCGTAGATTTCCACGCAGTTTTTCAGCATCGCGGTGCCGGCCTCGGTCTGCCCGAGCATTTTCAGTTGCTTGGCCACCAGCAATGCCGCTTCGGCGCTCATGAATTGCTCCATGCCATCGAGGCGCAACAAGGCTTGCTCTGTGAGCTTGTCAGCCGTTTCCGCATCGTTGATCAGCAGACTGGTGGCCTTCATCAAGCGCGCACGAATTTGCAGGCCAGGGTCGCCAGGGTTGTCCTTGGCCACTGCGCTCAGCGTGGTATTGATTTCCAGTCGGGTGCGGGTATCCAGCCCTCTGGCGCTGCCCTTGCTGATCAAGGCGTGAGCCAGGCCGAGGTTACTTTCAGGATCCTTGAAACGTGACTGCGCGCCTTGGGCTACAGCCTGACGATAGGCTTTGGAAGCGGTATCGAAGTCCTCGTTGGTCATTGCCAGCTTGCCTAGCAACGCTTGCCGGCGCACCGCCAGCGGCGACAGGCGAATCGCTTCTTCGAGAACGCGCTGTGCACCCTTGGTGTCCCCTTCGGCGACCAGTACGTCGGCCATGCCGTCATACAGCGACGGCATCATCGGGAAAACCTTCAGGGCTTTTTCGTAAATGCCTTTGGCCTGCCCGATCTGGCCGCGCTTGAACAGCAACTTGCCCAACCCGGCAAACGCCCATGGCAATGGACGGTCGGCGATGATGCCGTCGTACAGCCGCTCCAGCGCTTCGTTCTGATTGAGGTCGCGCAGGGCATCGGCGCGATAGCGCAGGCACAGTGGCGAATAGCGGATGTCTTGCTTGCACAGGGCGATGCAGGCGTTGAGCACCTCCATCGGCTTGCCGCGATCGAGGGCCTGCAGGATCGGCTTGAGCAGGGTCTTGCGCTGCTCCAGGCGCTCCAGGCGCTGGGCCAGGCTGGAACGGTTGAACGGCTTGGTCAGATAGGCATCGGGCTCATGCTCCAGCGCACTGAGCACCATGGCCTGGCTGGTTTCGGCGGTGACCATGACGAATACCGCTTCATGGCTGATCAGCTTTTCTTCCATCAGGTCTTCGAGCACCTGCTGGCCATTCTTCTTGCCGTCGCCCAGATGAAAGTCCTGCAGGATGAAGTCGTACTGCTTCTGCGAACACATTTTCAGCGCCTGTTCGCCGGTATCGGCAGTGTCCACTTCCTTGACGCCCAGTTCACGCAGCATCGACCGAACCGAACTGCGGAAGTCCGAAAAATCATCGACGATCAGAAAACGCTTTTGGTGATACGACAGCATCGAAGATTTCCAGGCAATTTAAGAAGAAGAACCCAAAGGCAAATACACAGACGGACTCAGCTTCGCAGCCCTTGATTTGGCGCGCAGATGATAGCTGGTAGCCATTAGCCATCAAACAGTTTCTCATCGCCAATCAGCACACGCACTGACCGCCAGAGACGAAGAAGCTCGTAACTGTCCGGGTTATCGGCCAGCCATGGCATTCCCTTGAGAACCTGCCCCAACGCTCCCTCTGAATAGGTGAAGGTGTTACTGAAAACGAGACGCAGCGCACAAAAAAGCCCCGCCGGAATCAATTTTCCGGCGGGGCTTTTTGGACAGCAAAACGCTGATGAATGATGGTGTCCCAGGGCAGGTTCGAACTGCCAACCTTCCCCTTAGGAGGGGGATGCTCTATCCAATTGAGCTACTGAGACACAAGTCGGCCGCCAAGAAACGCGGCGCGATGGACGGCGTGCATGTTAACGGCCGAGCCTGCTTTTGTCATGTCGTCCATGGTTTTTTTAAGTGTAGGCAGATGCCTCTGTCGGGCGCGGACTTGTTTACCGTGCAAATTGCATCAATGCAAAAAGCCATCATTGCAAAATGCAATATGAAGCTTTACCAAAAATAACTTAATTCATTGTTTTTAAAGAATTTAATTGCCGATAGACTCTGGCATGCGAGCTGCTTCTACTGTTCTCACAGAACAACCGAGGTCCGCGCCATGAAATGCACCCTTTTACTCTCGAATGCGATCGCACTGGCAGTTTTACTGGCATTTCATTTTGTTCCCGAGAGCAGCGCTACGCAGGTTGCCCAACATATGCCGCATTACCTTCAGTTGCAGAAGACACCGCAAATGGCGCAATCGAGTGATCGGCACGGATTGGCCAGTCAGCAAGTGAGCCAGGAAAACATCCTGCTACAGGCGCCTTCATCCGAACGTTTGGTATTTTGAATCCCCCACCAGGAGCACCGCATGTCCAGATCAGCCGCGAGTTTCTTCATCCTCGCCTTGTTGAGCGGCATTCTTCATCTGTCATTGACCCAGCACCTGGTCGTCACCCTTCCCCTGATCGCCTGCGGTTTATTCACCGCGCTGTTCGTGCTCGCATTGATAGCCGGACGCAAGATCAAGTTCGATCCGGTACTGCGTTAATCCTGGCTTGGCAGATTCAGTGCAAGGGCCTGCCATTCGCCATCCATCCTGAATTCAGCCCCTCAATACGACTTCCCCTAGTAAATCGGCCATTTGCCACTATTCTGTAAGGGCAAGGAGAGAGGGATCGAGTCCGCATTTGCTGCCCATCAGAAACCTTTCGCCGGGCGGAGAAAGCACCAAGCGATACGGCCCGGTCGAACTTTTCAAACCAGTCTGCATTTCTGATAATTGGTGCTGGCAGAAAGCCTTTATACAGTTCAATATTTGTCACAGAATTGACGCCAAGGATCTGGCTTGCTTGAGGCATGATGCGCGCCTCTATCAATTCAGGTTGAACATTTGGTCAGAGCGCTTGTCCTACCAGACATCCTGCGGCCAATCCCGAAAACCGCTCCCCTGAACTAACCGGTTAAATATATGCGCCCATTGAAACAGGCAATTTATTCCAGCCGTACGGCTGACAAGTTCGTCGTACGTCTGCCAGACGGAATGCGTGAACGCATTGCCGAGGTGGCTCGCAATCATCATCGCAGCATGAACTCCGAAATCATTGCGCGCCTTGAGCAGAGTCTCATTCAGGAAGGCGCACTGGGAGAAGAGTTGAGCATGCGCTTGGACAGCCCGGAGCTTTCCTTGCACGAACGGGAGCTGCTGCAACGCTTCCGCCAACTTTCCCATCGACAGCAGAACGCCCTGGTTTCGCTGATCGCTCATGACGCTGAAATGGCCGCCGACGCGTCCTGATTCAGCCAGAAAGCTCGAGCCAGCCTGATCGCTGGCTTTTTTTTTGATTATTTCATTGGTTTAAGCATGGGCACGGCTCCTACAGACGCGGTCTCTGTGGGAGCTGGCTTGCCAGCGATGGTCGTTAACGATAACGCGTATGAACTAGATGAACGTGGCGCACTTGAGTCCGTCGCCAGCAGGCTGGCTCCTACAGTTTCCCGGGATTGCCTGAACAACCTTTTTTTGCCTGAAATCCGGGCACAAAAAACCCGCCAAAAGGCGGGTTTCAGTGAGCAGGACATCAGAGCAGGAAGATTGTCGCCAACCCAAGGAAGATGAAAAAGCCGCCACTGTCGGTCATGGCAGTAATCATCACACTGGCACCCATCGCAGGATCGCGCCCCATCTTCGCCAGGGTCATCGGAATCAAGACCCCCATCAATGCCGCCAGCAACAGGTTGAGCGTCATCGCGGCGGTCATCACCACGCCAAGAGACCAACTGCCATACAGCAGATAGGCAACCACACCGATCACCCCGCCCCAGATCACGCCGTTGATCAGCGCTACCGCCAACTCTTTGCGCATCAGGCGCGAGGTATTGCCGGTGCTCACCTGGTCCAGCGCCATGGCCCGAACAATCATGGTGATGGTCTGGTTGCCCGAGTTACCACCGATCCCCGCCACGATCGGCATCAAAGCCGCAAGCGCCACAAGCTTCTCGATCGAACCTTCAAACAAACCGATGACCCGGGAAGCCACGAACGCGGTAATCAGGTTGATCGCCAACCAGGCCCAACGGTTACGCAGGGATTTCCAGACCGACGCAAAAATATCTTCTTCTTCACGCAGACCCGCCATGTTGAGAACTTCGCTTTCGCTCTCTTCACGGATCAGGTCGACCATTTCATCGATGGTCAGACGGCCGATCAGCTTGCCGTTCTTGTCGACCACGGGCGCGGAGATCAAGTCGTAACGTTCGAACGCCTGGGCGGCATCGTAGGCGTCTTCGTCCGGGTGAAAACTCACCGGATCGCTGGCCATCACCTCGGAAACCTGTTTGTCCGGATCGTTGACCAGCAAACGCTTGATCGGCAACACGCCCTTGAGGACGCCGTCGTAATCGACCACGAACAGTTTGTCGGTATGGCCCGGCAACTCCTTGAGACGGCGCAGATAACGCAAGACCACTTCAAGGCTGACATCCTCGCGGATGGTCACCATCTCGAAGTCCATCAACGCACCGACCTGTTCCTCATCGTAGGACAGTGCCGAACGCACGCGCTCGCGTTGTTGCTGATCGAGGGTCTCCATGAGCTCATGGACGACGTCTCGCGGCAGCTCGGAGGCCAGGTCAGCGAGTTCGTCGGCATCCATGTCCTTGGCCGCTGCCAGGAGCTCGTGATCGTCCATGTCGGCGATCAGCGATTCACGGACCGAATCGGATACTTCAAGGAGGATGTCGCCGTCGCGATCGGCCTTGACCAGTTGCCAGAGCGTCAGACGATCGTCCAGCGGCAAGGCTTCAAGGATGTAGGCGACGTCGGCGGAGTGCAGGTCATCGAGCTTGCGTTGCAACTCGACAAGGTTCTGCCGGTGGACCAGGTTCTCGACCCGGTCATGATGCGGGCCTTCCTGGCGGTGAGTCAGGTCTTCTACTACTCGCTGGCGCTGCAGCAATTCAACCACCTGAGCCAGGCGATCCTGCAAGCTTTCCTGCGTTTTCTTTACTTCAACTTCGGACATAGGCGAACTCCACTCCCAGCAGCGGGGCACGCCGGAAGGATCAATCAGTCAATTCATGATTGGTAAAACGGGGTACTGAGTAACTACTGGGTAAGTCCATGGAGATATTCCACAAGCCCCGGCGGGGCTGACGGGCGCAATGATACACCGCCTGACGGTTTTAAACGTTAAAAAATCTTGGCTGAAACAAGCGCTTGCACAACAAACTTGAGCATCGTCCTGATCCATGAAAATGCGACGACGCATTCTGAAAAGAAAACACACCCCCCTTCGAAAATTGTAGCCGCTACCCTTGAAAAGCAACGTCATGGAGGACGCCTGATGCCATCCATTCCACCACTCCTTTTACTGTTCAGCCTGCTCAGCCCCCTGCCCCTGGCGCTCGCCACCACCGTTCACCGCTGCGAGGCGGCCAATGGGCGCATTACCTTCACCACGCTGAGCTGTGCCGCAGGAGAAAACGTTTCACTTCAGGATGTCCGTACCTTTACACCTGGCAGCACGATGGCGCTTATGCCGGAAGCCGGACCCAGTGAAACATCAGGCATGAAAATCAAAAGGAGAGAGCCGACCGTAGTTGGTCAGACGCAGGACAAGTGTGGAAACCTGATCAGCGCCAGGGAGCGCCGAGAGGCGATCATCAATCAGCGAGTGGTCGCCGGCATGAGCCAGCAAGACGTCGAAAGCGCCCTCGGCAAGCCAGACAAGATCAGTATTCGCAATTCGGCGACAAGCTACCGTTACGACGCCCAGCGAGGTCGCAGCGCACAGGTGGAGTTCGACGAGAGGGGATGCACGAAAGGAAAAGCCAAATCCCGGACGGCAAAAAGCCCGCATTAAATGCGGGCTTTCTGTTGTATGGTGCACTCGACAGGATTCGAACCTGTGACCGCTCGGTTCGTAGCCGAGTACTCTATCCAGCTGAGCTACGAGTGCATTTTGTGTTTTTAGACCAGACCACAACTGGTTGAAGCCAAGTCACTTACATTGCTGTAACTAACTCTTAAATGGTGCACTCGACAGGATTCGAACCTGTGACCGCTCGGTTCGTAGCCGAGTACTCTATCCAGCTGAGCTACGAGTGCATTTGTTGCCGCGCATTATAGGCCGTCTAATCTCTATGTCAAACACTTTTTCTAGTAATTTCAACAACTTACCGAAAAAGCCAGATTACAACGTACTACGCAAATAATGGCGGAGAACGGGGGATTCGAACCCCCGACACCCTTTTGAGGTGTACTCCCTTAGCAGGGGAGCGCCTTCGGCCACTCGGCCAGCTCTCCGCAACACGGGGCGTATATTAACCAGCTTCTTCCCCGTTTGCAAACATAAAAAACGATAAAAATTAATGGCTTGGTTCTTCGTCCTTCTCTTTCTTGATACGCAGGTAAATTTCTTCCCGGTGAACAGCCACCTCTTTGGGAGCATTAACACCGATGCGCACTTGATTTCCTTTGACGCCGAGCACGGTCACGGTGATTTCGCCATCACCGATAATCAGGCTTTCTGCGCACCGACGAGTCAGAATCAGCATACCTTTCTCCTCACGCATTTCATTTCAGGGACAACAGTCTGCAAAAAAAAGGCACTCGACCCACAACCGGAGCGGTCGCAGCCCTACATGCCTGAGTATTGACTAGCGCGAGCAAAAGAACAGTCTCGGGAGCCCCGCCATTCAAAAAAACAAAAGGCGCGGTCAGACCGCGCCTTTTGGCAAACGCATCACTCGCCCTGGCGGGCCGGTGCGTCCAGTTCGAAAGCCGTGTGCAGAGCGCGCACAGCCAGTTCCAGGTACTTCTCTTCGATCACTACGGAGACTTTGATTTCCGAAGTCGAGATCATCTGGATGTTGATGCTTTCCTTGGCCAGGGATTCGAACATGCGGCTGGCCACACCTGCGTGAGAACGCATGCCAACGCCAACGATCGACACCTTGGCGATCTTGGTGTCGCCCACGACTTCACGGGCACCCAGCTCGCCAGCGGTTTTTTCCAGCACGGCTTGCGCCGCCTGGTAGTCGTTGCGGTGCACGGTGAAGGTGAAGTCGGTGGTGTTATCGTGCGCGACGTTCTGCACGATCATGTCGACTTCGATGTTCGCAGCACTGATCGGGCCGAGAATCTTGAATGCAACGCCCGGGATGTCTGGCACGCCACGGATGGTCAGCTTGGCTTCATCGCGGTTGAAAGCGATACCGGAAATGATCGGCTGTTCCATGGTTTCCTCTTCATCAATAGTAATGAGGGTGCCCGGACCCTCCTTGAAGCTGTGCAGTACGCGCAGCGGAACGTTGTACTTGCCGGCGAACTCGACCGCGCGGATCTGCAGCACCTTGGAACCGAGGCTGGCCATTTCCAGCATCTCTTCGAAGGTGATCTTGTCCAGGCGCTGAGCCACGGACACCACACGCGGGTCGGTGGTGTAGACGCCGTCGACGTCGGTGTAGATCTGGCATTCGTCAGCCTTCAGGGCTGCCGCCAGCGCCACGCCGGTGGTGTCGGAACCGCCACGACCGAGGGTGGTGATGTTGCCGTGCTCGTCGACGCCCTGGAAACCGGCGACAACCACCACACGACCTGCCTTCAGGTCACCGCGAATCTTCTGGTCATCAATCTGCAAGATACGCGCTTTATTGTGCGCGCTATCCGTCAGAATCCGCACCTGGTTGCCGGTGTACGACACCGCCGGCACGCCACGCTTGATCAGCGCCATGGCCAACAGGGCAATCGTCACCTGCTCACCGGTGGAGACGATCACGTCCAGCTCGCGCGGAACCGGTTGACCGTCGCCACTGATTTGCTTGGCCAGATCGATCAGACGGTTGGTTTCGCCGCTCATTGCAGACAGCACAACCACCAGGTCATCGCCGGCATCGCGGAATTTCTTAACCTTGTCGGCGACCTGCTCGATTCTCTCGACAGTGCCGACCGAGGTGCCTCCAAATTTCTGTACGATCAAAGCCATTTCAAAGCCGCCTCTGCCCATGAAGGGCGCCCAAATAATCACTCAAACAGCGTTGCGGCCCGCCACTAGACTACGAGCCGCAAGTACTGCCTTATAGACCCTGCTCTACAAACGGAACGGTCAGCGCCAGTGCCGCATCCAGTGCGCCAGCGTCGGTACCGCCGCCTTGCGCCATGTCTGGACGACCACCGCCCTTCCCGCCCACTGCCGCAGCGGCTTGCTTCATCAAATCACCGGCTTTGAGTTGGCCAGTCAGGTCTTTGGTTACGCCTGCAACCAGAACGACCTTTTCCTCATGGACACTGCCGAGCAGGATCACTGCGCGGCCGAGTTTGTTTTTCAGTTGATCGACCAGCGCCAGCAGCGCCTTGCCATCCTGACCGTCCAGACGCACGGCCAGCACTTTCACGCCCTTGACGTCCAGCGCCTGGGCCGACAGATCGTCGCCTGCGGCACTGGCAGCCTTGGCTTGCAACTGCTCGAGTTGCTTCTCCAGCAGACGGTTGCGCTCCAGCACAGCCGACAGCTTGTCGATCAGGTTGTCGCGGCTGCCCTTGACCAGGCTGGCCGCTTCCTTGAGTTGTTCTTCGGCCGCATTCAAGTAGGCCAACGCTTGCGCACCGGTGACGGCTTCAATACGACGCACACCCGATGCAACACCGCCTTCACTGATGATTTTCAGCAGGCCGATGTCGCCGGTACGGTTGGCGTGGATACCGCCGCACAGCTCGACGGAGAAATCGCCCATGCTCAGTACGCGCACGTTGTCGCCGTATTTCTCGCCGAACAGCGCCATCGCGCCTTTTTGCTTGGCGGTTTCGATATCGGTTTCTTCGGTTTCAACTTCGGAGTTCTTGCGAATCTCGGCGTTGACGATGTCTTCCAGCGCTTTGAGTTGCTCAGGTTTGATCGCTTCAAAGTGGCTGAAGTCGAAGCGCAGGCGCTGACTGTCGACCAACGAACCTTTCTGCTGAACGTGGTCGCCCAGTACCTGGCGCAATGCAGCGTGCAGCAAGTGAGTCGCCGAGTGATTCAGCGAAGTCGCGTGACGCACTTCGGCGTCGACATGAGTCTCCACCGGAGTACCTACGATCAGGCTGCCCGAATCCAGCACGCCGTGGTGCAGGAACGCACCACCGGTCTTGGTGGTGTCGCGCACGTCAAAACGTGCAGCGCCAGCCTGGAGGAAACCGCAATCACCAATCTGGCCACCGGACTCCGCATAGAACGGCGTCTTATCGAGGACGATCACGCCCTCTTCGCCTTCGCTCAGTACGTCAACCGATTGCCCGTCTTTATAGAGCGCAACGATCTTGGCGGAACCGCTGTGAGCGGTGTAACCGGTGAATTCGGTGTCCACATCGACCTTGACCAGGCTGTTGTAGTCCATGCCGAAGGAACTGGCGGAACGGGCACGGACGCGCTGGGCTTCCATCTCACGCTCGAAACCTTCTTCATCGATGGTCAGGCTGCGCTCGCGAGCGATGTCGCCGGTCAGGTCCATCGGGAAGCCGTAGGTATCGTAGAGCTTGAACACCACGTCGCCCGGCACTACGTCGCCTTTCAGTTCAGCCAGATCCTGCTCGAGGATCTTCAGGCCCTGCTCCAGGGTCTTGGCGAACTGTTCTTCTTCGGCTTTCAGCACGCGCTCGATGTGCGCCTGCTGGGATTTCAGCTCAGGGAAGGCTTCGCCCATCTCGGCAACCAGAGCCGCAACGATCTGGTAGAAGAAGCTGCCCTTGGCGCCCAGCTTGTTGCCGTGACGGCAGGCGCGACGGATGATCCGGCGCAGCACGTAGCCGCGGCCTTCGTTGGACGGCAGCACGCCGTCGGCGATCAGGAAACCGCAGGAACGGATGTGGTCGGCCACCACTTTCAGCGAAGCCTGGGCATCGTTGGTGCAACCGATGGCCTTGGCCGAAGCTTTCAGCAGGCTCTGGAACAGGTCGATTTCATAGTTCGAGTGAACGTGCTGCAACACGGCACTGATCCGCTCCAGGCCCATGCCAGTATCGACCGACGGCGCTGGCAGCGGATGCAACACGCCATCGGCGGTGCGGTTGAACTGCATGAACACGTTGTTCCAGATTTCGATGTAACGGTCGCCGTCTTCTTCCGGCGAGCCCGGTGGGCCACCCCAGATGTCGGCGCCGTGATCATAGAAGATCTCGGTGCAAGGACCGCACGGGCCGGTATCGCCCATGGTCCAGAAGTTGTCGGAGGCGTAAGGTGCGCCCTTGTTGTCGCCGATGCGCACCATACGCTCGGCCGGAACCCCGATTTCCTTGGTCCAGATGTCGTACGCCTCGTCATCGCTGGCGTAAACGGTGACCCAGAGCTTTTCCTTCGGCAGGTTCAGCCATTTGTCGGAAGTCAGGAAGTTCCAGGCGTAGCTGATGGCATCACGCTTGAAATAATCGCCGAAGCTGAAGTTACCCAGCATTTCGAAGAAGGTGTGGTGACGGGCGGTATAACCGACGTTTTCCAGGTCGTTGTGCTTGCCGCCGGCGCGCACGCATTTCTGGCTGCTGACCGCGCGGGTGTACGCGCGCTTTTCCTGGCCCAGGAAGCAGTCCTTGAACTGGTTCATCCCCGCGTTGGTGAACAGCAGGGTTGGGTCGTTGCCCGGAATCAAAGAGCTGGAGGCTACACGGGTGTGGCCTTGCTCTTCGAAGAAGCGAAGGAAGGCTTCACGGATTTCTGCGCTTTTCATTAGGTTCTTCCACGGAGACTGCGGCCAAAGGCCTGTTCGAAACGTCAACAGACGAAGCGACGGCAAAGGGCCGCATTATATCGGCGTTAGTGACTAGGTACAGTGTGTTTGTACGTTGCAAACACTCATTTAGACGGTTAACGCCGTCACTTGCCAGAAAAGTCGACGAATGTCGCGACGACTTGCTCGATTTGCGCCCGGCTGACGTCCATGTGCGTGACCATGCGCAGACGCGCGGCGGCACTGAGCTTGATCCCGCGCTCGGCGGCAAAGGCCTTGATGGCCTCAGCCTTGTCGCCCATCTGCACGTAAACCATGTTGGTCTGTACCGGCTCGACCTCGAAGCCCGCCGCACGCAGGCCTTCGGCCAGTAATTGTGCATTGGCATGGTCATCGGCCAGGCGCTCTACGTTGTGATCCAGTGCATACAGGCCTGCCGCCGCGAGAATCCCGGCCTGACGCATGCCACCGCCGACCATCTTGCGCAGGCGCCGGGCCTTGCCGATCAGCTCGGCCGAGCCGCACAGCACCGAACCGACCGGTGCGCCCAGCCCTTTGGACAGGCACACCGAGACAGAATCGAAATGTTGGGTGATTTCCCGGGCATCCACACCCAGTTTCACTGCCGCGTTGTACAGACGTGCGCCGTCCAGGTGCAGCTGCAAGCCATGTTCGCGGGTAAAACTGCGTGCCCGGGCCAGGTATTCCAGCGGCAGGACTTTACCTTGCATGGTGTTTTCCAGCGCCAGCAAGCGGGTGCGGGCGAAATGGAAGTCATCCGGTTTGATGGCAGTAGCGACCTGCGCCAGATCCAGCGAACCATCGGCCTGTACTTCCAGCGGCTGCGGCTGGATCGAACCGAGCACCGCTGCGCCGCCACCTTCGTACTTATAAGTGTGAGCCTGCTGGCCAACGATGTACTCGTCACCACGTTCGCAGTGGGCCATCAAACCCAACAGGTTGCTCATGGTGCCCGTCGGCACGAACAGCGCCGCGGCGAAACCCAGGCGCTTGGCCAGCTCAGCCTCCAGATGATTGACCGTCGGGTCTTCGCCATACACGTCATCACCGGTGGCGGCCTTGGCCATCGCGTCGAGCATGCCGGCGGAGGGTTGGGTGACGGTGTCGCTGCGAAGATCGATAACACTCATGAATCTGGCCTCGGTTAGCAGGGGAAATCCCTTTCATGAAGGAATTACTGCGGRCATGGCGACGATTAATCAACCCTTGCGCAGGAAAAGGCCGATTAAACCAACGGAAAAGTCGATGACAATCATCCAAAAGGGGCCATGCGCATACTGGAAATATGTGATAAAAACGCTGCGCCGCCAAACATTCCGGCGGCAAAAACGTTCTCAGGGCGGGGTGCAACTCCCCACCGGCGGTAATTGCGCGCAATGCGCATAGCCCGCGAGCGCTTGGTGACAGCACGGCTTCGGCGGTGCCTGGCGGCAAGGTCAGCAGACCCGGTGTGATCCCGGGGCCGACGGTCATAGTCCGGATGAAGAGAGAACGGGATTGGCACCAAAGGGCCGTCCGCCGGCATTCGTGCGAGCGTGCGTACCCTAAAATCCCCTTCGATTCATAACGCCCTGTTTTTCACACAAACAGGAGTCAGAACATGCAACCCACCGCAATCGACAGCAAAAGCAAACACCATCACGGCGAGCGCGTTGCGTTCATCCAGGCCTGCTGGCACAAGGATATTGTCGATCAAAGCCGTAAAGGCTTTGTCGCCGAAATGATTGCCCAGGGTTATCAGGAATCCGACATCGATTTCTTCGAAGTCGGCGGTGCCTTTGAAATGCCCCTGCACGCCAAGCTGCTGGCCAAGACCGGTCGTTATGCCGGCATCGTCGCGGCAGCCCTGGTGGTGGACGGCGGCATCTACCGTCACGAGTTCGTCGCCCAGTCGGTGGTCAGCGGCCTGATGCAGGTTCAACTGGAAACCGAAGTGCCGGTGTTCTCGGTGTCCCTGACCCCGCACCACTTCCATGCCGGCGAAGAGCACCAGAAGTTCTTCTTCGAGCATTTCGTGCATAAAGGCCAGGAAGCGGCGAAGACCTGTGCGGATACGCTGCTGAAGATCCGCTCACTGCGTCGTACTGAACCGCGCGCAGTAGCGGTCTAAACACCGCAATAACCTGTGGGAGCGAGCTTGCTCGCGATAGCAATGGACCAGTCACCATAGTTGTCGACTGATAGATCGCCATCGCGAGCAAGCTCGCTCCCACAGTGGTTCTTTGTAGATTTTGAGGCCGAGATCAGGCCAGGTTTTCGTCGGTAGTCGGCACGATCAGGATGCCGGCACGCAAACCATTCTTCACCTTGGGGTTCGGGAAGATGATCCGGGCGCCCTCTTCCTCGATGATCCAGCGGGTGTTGGCGATGTCTTCCGCCAGCAGGTAACCCACTTCCAGCTCCGAGAAGTTCTCGATGTCCGCCGGCAGGTTCAGGCGGAAGCTGTCGCTGTGCTTGATGATTTCCCGTGCCACGCTGTACAGCTGCAAACCGTCCAGTGCTTCTCCAGTCAGTTCCGGCTCGGTGCCTTCGATGATCTGCTTGAGGCTCCTCTCCAGCAGCGAGACATTGACCCCGGCGTTCTGCCCGAACGGCCGCGCCTTGCCAAGCTCCAGGGTGAAGGCCTCGGCACCGAGCTTGTCGTAGGTGTAGGCGCTGAACACGATGGACGGCTTGTTCTGCAGCAGCACCGCTTCCATGCCGGCGGCACGCAGGCGAGCCAGTTCCAGGCGCGAATGCTGGCGGCCTTCCTTCCACGGGTACAAGGCGAATTGCTCGATTTTCGAGCCACGAATTGCCGTGTGCAGGTCGTAATGCAGGCGCTGGCGGTCCGGCAGGCTGAAGAAACTCGCCGCCAGCCGTTCCAGTTCACAAGCACGCAAGGCTTCGGAACCGCTGCTTTGTTCGTGACGACCGTTGAACAGTCGATTGACGTCCTGCTCGATAAAACGCTCGCCTTTGCGAATCGCTTCGGGGTTGCCGAACAGGAACAGAATACGTGCACGCGGCTTCAGGTCGCCGCGGGCAATGTCATGCAACAGGCGATCGAGCAGCTCGATCGGCGCTGTTTCGTTGCCATGGATCCCCGCCGACAGCAGCAGGTCCAGGCCGTTGTCACGCGCTTCAGGTGGCCGGACTTCCAGCGCACCTTCGCTCAACCAGCGCATGCGCACGCCTTCGACAGTCAGTTGAGTCTTCTCCGCCGGTTCGCGGCCGGCGAGGGTCAGTTCAAGCAGTTTGCCGAGGGCGAGCATAGAGCGGTTTCCTTAGTGGTCGTGGTTGCAATCCGGGCCGTGAACGTGTTCCTCGTCGTCGGTGAGGTCAGCCGGTTCCATCTCCAGTTGCAGACTTACCAGATTAGTCGCCAATGGGCGCAACAGCAGGTTGGCGTATTCGGCGTCGCCCTCTTCGACGTCCACGCCGATCAGCAGCTGACCGCGGCCATCCTGCTGGATCCACAGCTCTTTGCCTTGCCACATGACCGCGACGCGGGTGCAGGACGTCTCCAGTTGCGTGCCGTCGGTGTCTTCAAGGATCAGCTGCAGGGTATCGCTCATATCTTTACGCTCTCGTTTGAGATGAAGCAGCGCGCTGCCGTAGAGGGCGGCGCGCCGTCGATCAATTGATCTGGAATGGATAAACCGCGCCCAGTTTAAGGATTTGCGTCAGTTCATCCAGTGCCGTCCGGCACTCAAGCAGCAATTGCGGGTCCGCCAGATCGTTTTCGGTCATGCGGTCGCGGTAGTGCTTCTCGACCCATTCGGTCAGTGTGCCGTACAACGGCGCCGTCATGATAACCCCTTGATTGACGGCCGCCAGTTCGGTTTCGTTGAGTGCGACGCGCAACCGCAGGCAAGCCGGGCCACCACCGTTCTGCATACTCTGCTTGAGATCGAAGACTTTCACTTCGCGGATCAGGCCGCCGGAGCTGGTCAAACCCTGCAGGTACTGCCAGACACGCTCGTTGCCACGGCATTCTTCCGGCACGATCAACAGCATGGAGCCGTCAGGACGCGACAGCAGTTGGCTATTGAACAGGTAGGAACGAACCGCGTCTTCCACGCTTACTGCGGAACGCGGTACACAGACCGACTGAAATTTCCCACCGACTTTGGCGAGTTTGCTCTGCAGTTCAGCCAGCATCTGCTCAGTCTCGAGGAACGCGTCCTCGTGATAGAACAGTACTTCGCCGTTACCGACCGCGATCACGTCGTTGTGGAACACGCCCTGATCGATCACCGACGGGTTCTGCTGGGCATAGACCACGCCGTCATCGCTCAAGCCGTGCAAGCGGGCAACGGCCTGGGACGCTTCGAGGGTCTGGCGTGCCGGGTACTTCTGCGGTGCCGGGTAGCGGGTGTCGAATGCGCTGCGACCGAATACGAAGAACTCGACGCCAGCTTCGCCGTATTCACGGCAGAAACGCGTGTGGTTGGCCGCGCCTTCATCACCGAACTGCGCCACGGCTGGCAAGGCAGCATGATGAGCGAAGTGTTTCTGGTCAGCGAACATCGCCCCCAGCACGCGGCTGGTGGTCGGGTGTTCGATGCTGCGGTGATATTTGCAGTTGAGATTGGCAGCGGTGAAATGCACACGACCGTCAGCGGTGTCGGCGCTCGGGCTGACCGTGGCGGCGTTGGCCACCCACATGCTCGAGGCCGAGCAACTGGCCACCAGCAACGGCATCGCCTCTTTGGCAGCGCGCTCGATCACCTGTGCATCGGTGCCGCCAAAGCCCAGGCGACGCAGTGCAGCCACATCCGGGCGCTCTTGCGGTGCCAGCACGCCTTGCTGGAAACCCATTTCCATCAGCGCTTTCATCTTCGCCAGGCCTTGCAGCGCCGCTTCCTTGGGGTTGGAAGACTGCTGGCTGTTGCTCTGGGACGCGACGTTGCCGTAGGACAGGCCGCCGTAGTTATGGGTCGGCCCCACTAGACCGTCAAAATTGACTTCATAGGATTTCATCAGCGAGGCTCCACGAGAATCTGTTGTTATAGGCTTCAGTAACTAGATTTGAGACCGAGGCGCGGCCTTCGCGGGCAAGCCCGCTCCCACAGGTTCGGTGGTGTTCACACATCTTGTGTTCCACTCAACCACTGTGGGAGCGGGCTTGCCCGCGAATGGGCGCTACGCCATTTTCACGCCAGGCGTGAGTGCCGCAGGCAACACCAGGCTCGGCGTTTCCAGCGAGGCCACCGGGTACGCGCAGTAGTCCGCCGCGTAGTAGGCGCTGGCGCGGTGGTTGCCCGAGGCGCCGACGCCGCCGAATGGCGCGCTGCTTGCAGCACCTGTCAGCTGCTTGTTCCAGTTGACGATACCGGCGCGACTTTCCAGCCAGAACTGCTGGTAGCGCGCTTCGGAGTCCGACAGCAGACCAGCGGCCAAGCCGTATGCGGTGTCGTTGGCTTCAGCGATCGCCGCATCAAAATCAGCGTAGCGGATCACTTGCAGCAACGGGCCGAACAGCTCTTCGTCAGGACGATCGGCGACGGCGCTCACATCCAGGATGCCCGGGGTCAGCAAGGCCGACCGGGCCTGCGGCTGAGTCATTTCCAGCAGCGCCACGGCGCCATTGGCCAGCAGGTGTTCCTGGGCATCCATCAGTGCTTTTGCAGCGCCAAGGGAGACCACCGAGCCCATGAACGGCGCTGGTTGCTGATCGAAGGCACCGACCTCAATGGTCGAGCTGACCGCCACCAGGCGTGCCAGCAACGTGTCGCCCCAGGCACCTTGCGGCACCAGAAGGCGCCGGGCGCAGGTGCAGCGCTGGCCGGCAGAGATGAAGGCCGACTGGATGATGGTGTACACCGCGGCATCGAGGTCGGCGACCTGATCGACCACCAGCGGGTTGTTACCGCCCATTTCCAGCGCCAGGATCTTGTCCGGACGACCGGCGAATTGCTGGTGCAGGTGATTACCGGTACGGCTGGAGCCGGTGAAGAACAGACCGTCGATGCCCGGGTTCGCCGCCAGAGCGATGCCGGTTTCGCGAGCACCTTGCAGCAAGTTCAACACACCGGCCGGCAGACCGGCTTCAATCCAGCACTTGACCGTCAGTTCGGCCACTTTCGGCGTCAGCTCGCTTGGTTTGAACAGCACGCTGTTACCCGCCAACAGTGCCGGCACGATGTGGCCGTTCGGCAGGTGACCCGGGAAGTTGTAAGGACCGAACACCGCCACCACACCGTGGGGCTTGTGGCGCAGCACAGCGGTGGCGTCGCCCAGCGGGCCGCTCTTCTCGCCGGTACGTTCGCGGTAGCTCTGCACCGAGATGGCAATCTTGTTGACCATGCTGGTGACTTCGGTCGCGGCTTCCCACAGGGGTTTGCCGGTTTCTTCGCCGATGGTGCGGGCCAGTTCGTCCGCATGGTTTTTCAGCGCAGCAGCAAAGGCTTCCAGCACCGAGATACGCTCTTCCAGGGTACGCCGTGCCCAGCCCGGGAACGCCTGACGCGCAGCTTGCACAGCCGATTCGACCTGAGCGGCGGTAGCACCGACACCGGACCACAACACCTGCTGGGTCACCGGGTTCAGCGACTCGAAGGCTTCGCCCCCACCTGCCAGCCATTCACCTGCGATATAAAGCGACTTCATTATTTCGACTCCCGAGCTGCGGACAACGCCACGGCGCGCACTTGATCGCCAGCGTTGAGTTGAAGACGTTTGGCGGTCTGCGGATCGACCACCAGGGTGCCGGCGGCCAGACGTGCCGGCGCAGCAGTGATGCGGCAGTCTTCGCGCTTGCGGTTGTGAATGATGAACGGCGTGGCGTCGTCACCCGGTGTACCTACGGCCAGCACCAGCGCCTGGCTGTCGCGCACTGCGCGGATCTTGCCGGTTTCGCACTCGATCGCAGGACCTGCGTCGAAAATGTCGACGTAGCCCTGGTAGCTGAAACCTTCGCTCTTGAGCATGGCCAGCGCCGGTTCGGTGTCCGGGTGAACCTGACCGATCACGTTGCGCGCATCCGGCGACAGGAAGCAGGTGTACAGCGGGAATTTCGGCATCAGTTCGGCGATGAACGCCTTGTTGCCCACGCCAGTCAGGTAATCGGCCTGGCTGAATTCCATCTTGAAGAAGTGTCGCCCCAGGCTTTCCCAGAACGGCGAACGCCCGGCTTCGTCGGAAACACCGCGCATTTCGGCAATGATCTTGTTGCCGAACAGTTGCGGGAATTCGGCGATGAACAGCATCCGCGCCTTGGACAGCATGCGACCGTTGAGGCCACTGCGGTAATCGGCGTGCAGGAACAGCGAGCACAGCTCCGAGTTACCGGTCAGGTCGTTGGCCAGGAACAGCGTCGGGATTTCACGATAAATGTTCAATTCCTGGGAGGCGCTAACGGTCAGACCGACCCGGAAGTTGTACCAGGGCTCACGCAGGCCGACGGCGCCGGCAATGGCGGAAATACCCACCACGCGAGCGTTGTCATCTTCGAGCACGAACAGGTAGTCCGCATCGCCCCGCCCGGCTTCGCCGCGAAAGGTCTTCTCGGCCCAGCCAACCCGATGGGCCAGACGTTCTTCGTTGGCCGGCAAGGTGGTCAGGCCGGTGCCGGTGCTGCGGGCCAGGTCGATCAGAGCGGGTAAATCGCTGCTGCGTACGGGACGAACGATCATGCTATCTCCTCAAACGGGCCGCTTGCGCCACCCGTGAAACTCGCTGCTTTCTAAGCATTCTTTAAAGCAGGTGTTAAACCGCCACCAGGCGCACGCTGGCACCTTCACCGACGCCCAGGGCTTCGGCCGCTTCCAGATCCAGGGTCACCGGTTTGCCCGGCGCGTAATCGAGTTCGAGCATCACAGCGCGGTAATCCTGCAACTGGGCATTGGCCACCAGGTACTGGCGACCGACACCTTTGACCGGCTCGCCGATCTTCACCGGCACCACACGGCTCTGGGCGATCGAACGGATCCCCGAGACGCGGGCATGCAGGGTCGGGCCGCCGTCGAAAATGTCGATGTAGTGATCGGTCTCGAAGCCTTCGCGCATCAGGATGTCGAAGGTGATCTGCGCCCGCGGGTGCACCTGGCCCATCGCCTCTTGCGCGGAGTCCGGCAGCAGGGGCACGTAGATCGGGTAATGCGGCATCAGTTCGGCGAGGAACGTACGGCTCTTCAGGCCGCACAGACGCTCGGCTTCAGCGTAGTTGAGGTCGAAAAAGTTGCGCCCGATGGCATCCCAGAATGGCGAGTCGCCGTTTTCATCGCTGTAACCGACGATCTCGGTCACCACGGAATCGGCAAAACGCTCCGGATGGCTGGCCACGAACAGCAAACGGCCACGGGAGTTGAGTTCCGACCACGGCGAACCCACCAGATCGCGCTGCACGTAGAAGCTGGTCAGCAMGCTGTTGCCGGTCAGGTCATGGCACTGGGAGAGCACGTGGATCTTGTTGTGAATCTTCAGCTCACGCGAAGCGTGCACGAACGTCTCGTTGCGGAAACTGTAGAACGGCTCGGAATAACCGGCCGATGCCACGATGGCCGAGCAACCGACCAGCTTGCCGGTGGCAGAGTCTTCGAGGACGAAGAAATAGCTTTCCTCACCGTTGAAACTCACTTCGGCGGCGAACGAAGCTTCGCTTGCCGCGATCTTGTCGCTCAGGCGTTCAACGTCATCCGGCAAGGAAGTGACACCAATCGGGCTGTCCGCAGCCAGACGCTGTACCTCGCCCAGATCAGCCATTTGCGCGGGGCGCATCACCAGCATGGTGTCACTCCTTTTCAAAACTCTTCGGGGAAAATAAGCCGGGCCCGTTGTAGGAGCGAGCTTGCTCGCGATGGTGGGTCAGCCACATCGGTGTCGACTGACACACCATCGCGAGCAGGCTCGCTCCTACAGAAAAGCGGGGCCGGCATAAAAATTGGGTTCGACGCCCGAAAACTCAGGCGTCGAAGGGTCTATCAGGCTTGCGTCAGTTTTGCTGCGGCACGTTCGAAGCGGTCCAGACCGGCATCGATATCGGCGTCTTCCACCACCAGGCTCGGGGCGAAACGCACCACGTCCGGGCCGGCTTGCAGGACCATCAGGCCTTCTTTCTCGGCGGCGTTGAAGATGTCCTTGGCCTTGCCTTTCCAGGCATCGCTCAAGACACAACCGATCAGCAGGCCCATGCCACGGACCTTGGTGAACAGGCCGTATTTTTCGCCGATCTGCTCAAGGCGCGCCTTGAACTTGTCGTGCTTGGCATTGACGCCGGCCAGCACTTCAGGGGTGTTGATCACGTCGATAACAGCTTCCGCGACAGCACACGCCAGCGGGTTGCCGCCGTAGGTGGTGCCGTGGGTGCCGACGACCAGGTGCTTGGCCAGGTCTTCGGTGGTCAGCATGGCGGCGATCGGGAAACCACCGCCCAGGCTCTTGGCGCTGGTCAGGATGTCCGGGATCACACCGTAATGCTGGTAGGCGAACAGGTGGCCGGTGCGGCCCATGCCGGTTTGCACTTCGTCGAAGATCAGCAGCGCGTTGTGCGCGGTGCACAGTTCGCGGGCACCTTGCAGGTATTCGAGTTCGGCCGGGATGACACCGCTTTCGCCCTGGATCGGCTCCAGAACCACAGCGCAAGTCTTGTCGGAAATGGCGGCTTTCAGTGCGGCCAGATCGTTGTACGGCACGTGGGTGATGCCGGTGATTTTCGGACCGAAGCCATCGGAGTACTTCGACTGGCCACCGACGTTCACGGTGAACAGGGTACGGCCGTGGAAGCTGTTGAGCGCCGCGATGATTTCGTACTTCTCGCTGCCGAAACGGTCGAAGCCGACGCGACGGGCCAGCTTGAAAGCGGCCTCGTTGGCTTCGGCGCCGGAGTTGCAGAAGAAGGCGCGATCGGCAAAGGTGGCGTCGACCAACTTATGCGCCAGGCGCAGGGCCGGCTCATTGGTGAACACGTTGGACACGTGCCACAGCTTGTTCGCCTGCTCGGTCAAGGCACTGACCAGCGCCGGATGCGCGTGGCCCAATACGTTAACGGCAATCCCGCCGGCGAAGTCGATCAGCTCGCGACCGGACTGGTCCCAGACGCGGGAACCGGCGCCACGCACAGGAATGAATGCGGCAGGCGCATAGTTGGGAACCATTACCTGATCGAAATCGGCGCGTTGTACCGCAGCGTGCTCAACGGACATCGGAGTCTCCTGAAGAGAAAACACTCGCCTGAAACTGGCGAGCTTGGTGAGGATTGTAAGGACAGTTTTCAGCCCGGCCTTGCCGCCAAGCGACAACTTCTTATAGCGCAAACCCCGGATTTTCCCGGGTTTACGGCAATGCGACATATAGGGTCGCAAAGGCGCAGTTTAACTGGCGGCGCAGGTTTGCGGCAGGTTGCATCGTCGATACCGATGCCGATTCGACCCGTGCAGTAAATATGTACCGCACGTCGCTCGTGTTTACGGGTTTTCCTAGGCGCCTCTCAACATCGACGACCCCTATCCCCATGAATACCGACCACAGCGACACCCTCGAGGCTTCCAGGCCCGATGCGCATTATCAGCATCTGCTCAATATCATTCCTTCCTGGCTGCGCCAGGCAACCCCACAACGTCGTGAAGCGCTAGGCAACGTCAATCCGAAAATGGCGGACAGCCTCAAGGATGCCTCGCAAGATCAACACGCTGAACTCGGCCAACTGATTTCCACCCATGCGCTGAGCCAGGGTCGGGTTGATCGGGCCCTGGCGAATCTGCTGAATCCCTCAGCCTTCGCCGAACCGCTGTTGAAAGCTGCACTCAAGAGTCGTTTCGACCTGGAACTGGACGTCAGCAAAATCTTTCTGCGCCTTTATATTCCCGCACACATCCCCTGGCTGCGCATGAAGTCCGGGGCTGCACGCATCTGGACCGTGTCGCTGCTGGACGCGGCGCTGCACAACTTCGAAAACGCTGAAACCGAAACTGACGCCTTTGAACCCGCCTCGACCTACATCACACCACCCTCTTCCACCAGGCAGTTCACCACCCTGCCAACGATTCTGGAAAAGATGCCCATCGTGGCGTTTACCCGCCTGTGCCGGGACCTGGACATTGGCGAGCGCTATAAAACCTATCTGGAAGAAAATCTGGGCATCAGCAACCCGGTAGTCGCAGCCATCCTGCAGCCCAAAATTCACGAGAGCCAGAAAACAGCGCTGACAGCGGCCTTGCACATGCCGCACATGCAAAAACTTTTGGGCAGCGGTATCCAGCGCCTGATCCTGGGCCTGATCGAAGGGCTACCGAACTTGCGGTTGCACGGTCAAGCATGGGGCGCTCACGAATTGACGCTCATGAATGCCCGCCTGACGGGCATCGTGATGTTTGCGCCGGATCTGCAGGGTGCTCGCGAAACGGTCAGTGTGGTGGCCTACATTCCCGATGACCCGCGGCATCCAATCAAGACCTATCCCTCTTCTGCGGCATTTGCGCTCGAACTCGGCGAGCGCCTGCGTGACCCGGCCTATCAACAGTTTTTCAGTCGTTTCATCAACCATGAAGATCGCGGGTATTTTTTCTCGCAATTGAACCAATCGCTCACGCCTGTTACATGGCAACCGGTCGAACCGGGCGATTCACGCCCGACCTGGAGAGAGTCCACAAATCCGCGCGCAAACCTGGGACTGGGATCGGCACCGATCGAGGGTGACCTGTGGGTTCATCTGTACCAGCGCAAACTCGACAAGATCCTCAACGACGCTCGGGTCATCGCCGTTTCCACCGCCACAGTCGACCGCAAGGCGCGCTGGGCACTGTGGGACTCCTTCAGCGAAATCGCCTCGGCGCTGCTGAACATTGCAGCGTTTATCGCGCTGCCGTTCGTACCGTTTCTTGGCGAGCTGATGATGGCTTACATGGCGTACCAGTTACTCGATGAAACCTTCGAAGGCATCATCGACTGGGCCGAAGGCCAGGGCCGGGAAGCCATAGGGCATTTGATCGGCGCCGTTGAATCCGCCGTGCAAGTGGGCACCTTTGCTGCGGGCGGCGTGATCGCAGCAGGTGAATTTCGTGCAGTGTTGCCACGGGAAATCGTACAGTTCATCGATCGTTTCAACTCAGTCAAACGGCCGAATGGCGAAGCCCGTTACTGGAAGCCGGACCTGACGACGTACCAGCAATCCATCGCGCTGCCCGAGCAGGCAAAAACTGATGCGCTGGGACTGCATCGGCACCAGGGCAAAACCGTGCTCTCGCTGGAAGGCAAACAATATTCCGTCACTGACGATCCGCTGACCGGCCAGCATCGCATCGAACACCCCACTCGCTCCGACGCCTATCAACCTGCCCTGGCGCACAATGGCCAAGGCGCCTGGCAAACGGCACTCGACCAACCACTGACCTGGGACAAGACCACCCTGCTGCGGCGCATCGGTGCCGACATGCAGCGCTTTTCATCGAGCGAGCGCGAACGCATGTTGAGCATCAGCGGCAGCCACGAAAATGCCCTGCGTAAAATGCATGTGGGCAATGGACAACTGCCGCCACTGCTGGCCGACACGCTCGAGCGTTTCAAGATTGATCAGGATCTTCAGATTTTCATCGAGCGGATCGACAGCCAACGCGCCGACGACTACCTCAGTGCCGACCCGGCCACACAACTGGAACTGCTCTGCGATTACGGTTACTGGCCGGCGAATCAAGGGCTGCGCCTGGTTGACGGGGCGAACACCGTTTGGGAGCGCGTCGCCGCAGACCAGCCTTTGGTGCAGATCGACCTGGCACGACTGGTTGATAACGACTTGCTGCAGACTGTGTTGCAAACCCTGAGCGATAGCGAAGCAAGGACACTGATGCAGGAGGAGTTCGGTGCACCCACGCCCAGCCTTGCAAACCGGGCCCGAACCTTGCGTCACCACCTGGCAACGCTGGCGCAGACAAAAAGGCACATTTTGTTCGAACAACGCTACCGCAGGCTTGAACATGGCGTCAGTTCATCGGTGCAACACATCAAAGACGCTGAACCGGGCCTGCCCACCAGTGTTGCCGAGGCGCTGCTCGACAGTGCCAATACCGCAGAGCGGCGTCAGATCGAAAATGGGAAAGTGCCAATACGCCTGCGTGAGATGGCGCAGCAAGCAAACCTTCAAGTGCGGATTACACGCGCCTGTGAAGGGCTCGATCTGCCATCGACACCCCACAACATTGACACCCATCGATTGGCCCTGCATTCGCTGGAACGCCTGCCAGGCTGGTCGGGACAAGTCCGGCTGGAAATCCGCAACTACACAAAAGACGGTCCACTGATCGACAGCATCGGCAATCCAGAGGCTGCGTCGCGCAAGGTGCTGGCATTGAACGCCGAAGGCGCCTATGAAGCCTTTGATGCTGACGGAGAACCTCTGAACAATGCCGACACACTGTATTCAAGCCTGTTGCAGGCGTTGCCCGACAGCGAGCGAATCGCCTTGAACGTCAACATCGGCGAGGGTGAAAGACTCCAGCAAATGATTCGTGAACACGCACTGGATCGTGACGCATTGCGTTTGCTGCTCGCACAGCACCCGATCCTTAAAACCACCTACGATCCCACCGTGATGCGTTTGCTTGGCGGCACCGATGGCTATCGGCAGATGCCCCTCAATACCCCCTCGCTCCAAACCCGGACTCACTCACTGTTTCCGCATTTGACGCCAGAGCAACTGCAACGCTTCGTTGAGCGCTTGCAGCAGCATCCCGACGGCCCCCGTGCGCAGTTGCACCGGCTGATCAACCAGCACGTGCAGTTGTTTGAAGAGCTCAATAACTGGTTCATTGAAGTCCCACGATTCGCTCCGGACATGCAATTCAGCTTCAGCGCCGACCAAATACGCAACCAGCAACACATCCGTCGCCAGCTGATGGGACAATTGCTGGATTGCTGGCGTCGCCAGTCCACCTGGGATAGCGCCAATGACGCACAGGTTTCCTTCCAGTTCTCCCAGCCAATATGGGGGGAGCTACCCAGGCTGAGCGTCGATTTTGCGCAAGTTCACAATTTCATGCTGGAGGGTCATCGCACCACCCACGGCGTGAACGAATTCCTCAAGGGATTTACCGGCCTGCATCGGCTGGCGCTGCGCAATTTCAACCTCGGTCAACTGCCGGACGCCATTGAGCAGTGGCCACAGCTCAATGAACTGATCCTGAGCGACTGCGCAGTCACCCTCAACGCACGCAGCCAGACCGTGGTGGCCTCGCTGAACAATCTTCAGGTGCTCGACCTTTATAAAAACCCTCTTGGGTTGGTTCCAGCTCTGGAGAACATGCCAGACCTGAACTACATCGATGTTTCCGGTACCGGCCTGTCCGAAGTGCCACCCGGATTGATGTCGCGCCCCCGCCTTCGTACCGCGCTGCTCAACGACAACCGGATCACCGAACTTCCCGCCGCGCTGTTCAGTCTGCCGAACAGCGTGCAGGAAGGATTCGACCTGGGTGGCAACCCGATTTCCGCTGCCGGTCGCGAGCGGATAAAAATCCACTTCAACCAGACTCGCCGTGACTTTGGCGTCTTTGCCGGCCAGGCCGACATCCAGCGCCTGCAAGTGCTTTATCCAGGGCTGGACCATGAGCAAGCCAGCGACTTCATCTATCGCCTGCCCGGTACGCTCGCCGACGGTAGAACCGATCTCGCACGCCTGGAAACCGAGTACGACACCTTGCGCAACGAACTGGCAGCCTGGACCGCCGATATCCCGGCTGTTCATCCCGACAGCGGCCAACCCTTCACCGCTCAACAACTTTTGCTCGAGCACCTCAACCGCGATGAGTTCAAGCTGTTGATGGAACGCTGCTGGCGCCGGGAAACCGATCTGGACGACTTCAATGAATCGCCCGAACTCACTTATGAGATGACCCTGAACACGATCATCACTGGTGATCTACCCGCACTGAGCGCCGACTTCAGTCATGTCACGGCCTTGAGCCTGCGCAGCGACGCTGGAATGACGTCGGGTGCCGGACCGTTTCTGCAACGCTTTTCACGCCTCAAGAGCCTGACCGTGCGCGAATACTCACTGCAGGAAATTCCAGACGCGATCTTGAAAATGGGCGATCTGACGGCGCTGACGCTCAGCGAATGCAATCTCACCCTGAGCACGAACGACATCCAGGGATTGGCGGGAATGGAACGCCTTGACTATCTGGATTTGAGTGACAATCCGCTTGCACTTGCACCGGATGTCAGCCAGATGTCCGACCTCGCAACGTTGATCCTGAACGACTCCGGCATCAGTGAACTGCCCGCTGGCTTATTGCAGTTGAAGTCATTGGAGTTGGTGGACTTAAGTGACAACCAGATCGTTCACATCCCCAGCGACATTCTGGAGCTGCCGCTGGAAATCGCCGAAAGCATCAATCTGCGAGGCAATCCGCTAAACGAACAGAGCCTGCAAATCCTTATCGCCTACTGCAAAAAAACCACCACGGATTTTAGTGTAGAGGCCGTCATCCAACGAGTGGAAATGGAGGTGTCGACGTCGGAAGATTCCGAGCCTGACGAGTGAACCTCAACCGCGCTCGGACGGCACCGACGACAACTCGAACGGGCTGCTGCTGCGCCGCTGGTTGCGATCTTCCCGCGGCGTGGCACCGAAGAAATTGCGATAGGCGCTGGAGAAATGCGGCCCCGAGGAGAAGCCACACGACAAGCCGATCTGGATGATCGACTTGCTGGTTTGCATCAACATCTGCCGGGCCTTGTTCAGGCGCAGCTCCAGGTAGTACTGGCTCGGCACGCGGTTGAGGTATTGCTTGAAGATGCGCTCCAGTTGCCGACGGGACACGCACACGTGCTGGGCGATTTCGTCGGTGGTCAGCGGTTCTTCGATGTTGGCTTCCATGAGCAACACGGCTTGCGTGAGCTTCGGATGGCTGGAGCCGAGACGGTTCTGCAACGGAATACGCTGACGTTCACCGCCTTCACGAATGCGCTCGACCACCAGTTCTTCGGACACCGCACCCGCCAGTTCCGCACCGTGGTCGCGGGCCAGCACCGCCAGCAGCAAATCGAGTACCGACATGCCGCCGCACGCGGTCAGGCGATCGCGATCCCAGTCGAACAAGTGGCTGGTAGCAATGACTTTCGGGAAGCGTTCGGCGAAATCGTCCTGCCAGCGCCAATGCACGGCCGCGCGATAACCGTCGAGCAAACCCAGCTGCGCCAACGGGTACACGCCGGCCGACAGACCACCGATCACGCAACCGGAACGCACCAGCTGCTTGAGCGCACTGCTGAGTGCCGGCGCCAGTGCAGTCGGTGGCTCGTCAGCGAGCAGGAACAGTTTCTGAAAGTTCTCGAGCTTGCCGGTCCATGCTTCACCCGGCAATTGCCAGGCGCTTTCGCTCGGAGGTTCGGCCTGCAGGAACGACAGTTCGTAGACCACGTCCGGATGCACACGCTGGGCAACACGCAAGGCCTCCTCAGCCAGCGCAAGCGTCAGTGCTTTAGTGCTGGGCCAAATCAGGAAACCAATTCGATGGGCAGTCATGGTGGGCAATCCGAAGCGGAGAACAATGATGAAGGCATGGGCCAATGCTAGCCCGTAAATGAACGCAAATCTCAGAACCGGCAAAGATCTAAATGTGGGAGCGAGCCTGCTCGCGAAAGCGGTGGATCAGTCGACATCTGTGTTGAATGTCACACCGTATTCGCGAGCAAGCCCGCTCCCACAGGGGATCAGGGCCAGCCTTTAGACTGCGAAGCATGCACTATCGCGGTGCACAACGGCAGTCCTGATTACTTCAAGCTGCCGGACAGGAATTGCTGCAGACGCTCGGATTGCGGGTTCACCAGCACTTCACGCGGGTTGCCGCTTTCTTCGACCACACCTTTGTGCAGGAACACCAACTGGTTCGACACTTCACGGGCAAAGCCCATTTCGTGGGTCACCACAACCATGGTCCGGCCTTCCTGGGCCAGGGCCTGCATGACCTTCAGCACGTCGCCGACCAGCTCCGGGTCGAGGGCCGAGGTCGGTTCGTCGAACAGCATCACCTCAGGTTCCATCGCGAGCGCACGAGCAATCGCCACGCGCTGCTGCTCGCCGCCGGACATGTGGCCCGGGTACGCGTCTTTGCGATGGGCCACGCCGACCTTGTTCAGGTAGTGCTCGGCCTTTTCACGGGCTTCGGCCTTGGACACGCCGAGCACATGCACCGGCGCTTCCATGATGTTTTCCAGCGCGGTCATGTGCGACCACAGGTTGAAATGCTGGAACACCATCGACAGGCGCGAACGCATGCGCTGCAGCTGCTTCGGATCAGCAGCTTTCAACGCGCCGTCCTTGTTCGCCACCAGCTTCAGCTCTTCGTTGTTGAGCAGGATCTTGCCCGCGTGCGGCTGCTCCAGCAGGTTGATGCAGCGCAGGAAAGTACTTTTGCCGGAGCCACTGGAGCCGATGATGCTGATCACATCGCCGGCTGCCGCTTTCAGGGACACACCCTTGAGCACTTCGTGACTGCCATAGCGTTTATGCAGGTCTTGGACTTCAAGTTTGTACATGCGGTCGGTTCTCACAAAAACAGTCAGTCAGTGGTATTCAGTGCTTGCGCGGGGCCAGGTAGCCCAGCCAGCGGCGCTCGGCCATCTTGAACAGCTTCACCAGCATGAAGGTCAGGCACAGGTAGAACACGCCGGCCGTGATGTAGGCTTCGAACGGCAGGTAGAACTGGGCGTTGACCGTGCGCGCAGCACCGGTGATGTCGATCAGGGTCACGATGGACGCCAGACTGGTGGTCTGCAGCATCATGATCACTTCGTTGCTGTACTGCGGCAGTGCCCGGCGCAGGGCCGACGGCAGCAGAATGCGCTTGTACATCTTGAAGCGCGACATACCCATGGCCTTCGCTGCTTCGATCTCACCGTTCGGCGTGGCGCGCAGGCTGCCAGCGATGATTTCGGCGGTGTAGGCGCTGGTGTTGATCGCGAACGCAAGGCACGCACAGAACGTTGCGCTGGACAGCCACGGCCAGAGGAAGCTCTCACGCACCGCTTCGAACTGCGCCAGACCGTAATAGATCAAAAACAGCTGCACCAGCATCGGCGTGCCGCGGATCACGTAGGTATAGAGCCAGGCGGACATGTTGACCACCGAGTTCTTCGAGACGCGCATCAGGCCCAGCGGCAATGCGCACAGCAGGCCGAAGAACAGCGACAGCGCGAGCAGTTTGAGGGTGGTCACCAGGCCGCCGAAGTACAGCGGCAAGGCCTCCCAAATGACGTTGTAGTCGAAGATCATAGATCAGCCGCCCTTACGCCTACCGAGTAGCGCTTCTCAAGGTGACGCAATGCCAGCAACGAGACACTGGTGATCACCAGGTACAACGCCGCCACTGCGAGGAAGAAGGTGAAAGGCTCGCGGGTGGCATCGGCCGCCTGCTTGGCCTTGAACATCATGTCTTGCAGACCCACCACCGAAATCAGCGCGGTGGCCTTGGTCAATACCAGCCAGTTGTTGGTGAAACCCGGAATCGCCAGACGAATCATCTGTGGCACCAACACCCGGAAGAACACCTGGAAACTGCTCATGCCGTAGGCCATGCCGGCTTCGGCCTGACCTTTGGGGATCGCCATGAAGGCGCCACGGAAGGTTTCCGACAGGTACGCACCGAAGATGAAGCCCAGGGTGCCGATACCGGCCACCAACGGGTTCAGGTCGATGTACTCGTCATAACCGAGCATCGGAGCGACGCGATTGAGCAGGTCCTGGCCGCCGTAGAAAATCAGCAGGATCAGCACCAGGTCGGGAATACCGCGGATCACCGTGGAATACAGATCGCCCAGCCAGGCCAGCCAGCGCACTGGCGACAGACGCAGTGCCACGCCTATCAGGCCCAGGACAATGGCCAGGGCCATGGACGACAAGGCGAGCTGAAGCGTCAGCCAAACGCCATCGAGGATGACAGCCCCGTAGCCTTTCAACATGATTCAGGTCCTCGAAAGTTGGGATGAAAAAATGGCGCAAACCTCAGAGATCCTGTTGCTTGCGCCATTTCGGACTTGTCGCCGGGACGTATTACTTGCCGTAGATATCGAAGGCGAAGTACTTGTCCTGGATTTGCTTGTACTTGCCGTTCTCGCGAATGGCGGCGATGGCGGCGTTGAGCTTGCCCAACTCAGCCGTGTCGCCCTTGCGAACCGCGATACCTACGCCGTCGCCGAAGTATTTGATGTCGGTGAACGCAGGGCCGACGAACGCGAAACCTTTACCGGCGTCGGTTTTCAGGAAACCGTCATCCAGCAGCGTAGCGTCTGCCACTGTGCCGTCGAGGCGGCCGGCGGCCACGTCGAGGTAAATTTCGTTCTGCGAACCGTAAGGCTTGATCTCGGCACCCAGCGGGGCCAGGACTTCACGGGCGAAACGCTCGTGGATCGAACCACGCTGCACGCCGATGTTCTTGCCCTTGAGCTCGGTCAGGCCGTCGCTGACCTGAGTGCCGGCCTTCATGACCAGGCGAGCCGGGGTGTTGTAGTACTTGTTGGTGAAGTCCACGGACTTCTTGCGGTCTTCAGTGATCGACATGGACGACAGGATCGCGTCGATCTTGCGCACCTTGAGGGCAGGGATCAGGCCGTCGAACTCTTGCTCGACCCACACGCACTTGACCTTCATCTCTTCGCACAAAGCGTTGCCGATGTCGTAGTCGAAACCAACGATGCTGCCGTCCGGCGCTTTCGACGCGAACGGAGGGTAAGCCGCCTCGATACCGATTTTCAGAGGTTTTTCATCGGCGAAGGTTGGCAGGGACAGCACGGACAGTGCCAGGGCGCCAAGCAGCACGAGTTTCTTCATCTTGGGACTCCATCGGTAATGGGCAAAAACGGCAGAGTGAGCAACAGCCCAATATGCGAGTGAGTTGAACCGGAAAGCAGTGCTGCGTCCTACATTGCGTGTGCGAAATTTCAACACGAGCAACGACGAGCGAGTGATCGGCATTCTAACGACAGGCCCGAGGCCGATATTTCTTCAATGCGACAACTAATTACAGAAGCACCGAGAAAGCCGTTTTAGCGCGTTGACAGCCCTGCAAAATCATGCAAGAGCAAAAGACATTGAACCGATCTGTATTGCAAATTGCGGGCCTATTATTGGCAAACCCTTCTAATCCGGCAAGCGCAGCGTGGGGTCTTATTTTTCAGCGGTGCCTTTTCAACCCTGATGTGGGGCCTGGCGTTTCCCAATGCCCCGTATTGAAGCGATGCGGTTACACATTCAGTAACCTGAAAGAACACAGGTAACAGTAGGAAAAAGCCGACAGAGGAACCCGATAATTATTGGTAGATGTTGCTGCAGCGCCTAGCAGATCGCCATCGCGGGCAAGCCCGCTCCCACAGGGATTTGCGGCGTATATGCGATCTGAATCACACCACAAATACCTGTGGGAGCGGGCTTGCCCGCGAAGAGGCCAGCCCAGCCAACACAAAAACCTCAGGCACAAAAAAGCCCCGCCAGGCTCAACACCTGACAGGGCTTTCAGTGACTCACAACCGCCGCTTACGCGACATTCATAGTCTTGTGCGTATCAATCAAATGCTGCACCACACTCGGGTCAGCCAGGGTGGAGATATCCCCCAACCCGTCATATTCCGCCGTCGCAATCTTGCGCAGAATCCGCCGCATGATCTTGCCCGAACGAGTCTTCGGCAGGCCCGGTGCCCACTGGATGACATCCGGCGACGCAATCGGGCCGATCTCCTTGCGCACCCAGTTTTTCAGCTCCAGACGCAGTTGCTCGTTCGGCTCTTCACCGTTTTTAAGGGTGACATAGACATAAATGCCCTGCCCCTTGATGTCGTGCGGCACACCAACCACCGCCGCTTCGGCGACTTTCGGGTGCGCGACCATCGCGCTTTCGATCTCGGCGGTGCCCATGCGGTGGCCGGAGACGTTGAGCACGTCGTCCACTCGCCCGGTGATCCAGTAGTAGCCATCGGCATCGCGACGCGCGCCGTCACCGGTGAAGTACATGCCACGGAAGGTCTTGAAGTAAGTGTCGACGAAGCGGTCATGGTCGCCAAACAGCGTACGCGCCTGGCCTGGCCACGAATCGAGAATCACCAGGTTGCCCTCGGCCTCGCCTTCGATGATGTTGCCCAGGTTATCCACCAGTGCCGGCACCACGCCAAAGAACGGACGCGCCGCAGAACCCGGCTTGAGGGCGTGAGCGCCCGGCAGCGGGCTCATCATGTTGCCGCCGGTTTCGGTCTGCCACCAGGTGTCGACGATCGGGCAACGGGACTTGCCGACATTCTTGTAGTACCAGTCCCAGGCTTCCGGGTTGATCGGCTCGCCCACCGAACCGAGCAGACGCAGGCTGCTGCCATCGGCACCTTCAACAGCGGCAGTGCCTGAGGCCATCATGGCGCGGATCGCGGTCGGCGCGGTGTAGAGGATGTTGACCTTGTGCTTGTCGACGATCTTCGCCACCCGGGTGATGTCCGGGTAGTTCGGCACGCCTTCGAACAGCAGCGTGGTCGCGCCGTTGGCCAGCGGGCCGTAGACGATGTAACTGTGGCCGGTGACCCAGCCGACGTCGGCGGTGCACCAGTAGATTTCACCCGGGCGATAGTCGAACACGCGCTCATGGGTCATCGCTGCATACAGCAGGTAGCCGCCGGTGGTGTGCTGCACGCCCTTCGGCTTGCCGGTGGAGCCGGAGGTGTAAAGGATAAACAGCGCTTCCTCGGCGCCCATCTCTTTCGGCGCGCACACGGTGCCGGCCACTTTCATCAGGTCCTCGAACCAGATGTCGCGGTGCTGGTTCCACTTGATGTCGCCACCGGTGCGCTTGCACACGATGACTTTCTGGATGCTGCTGGTTTCCGGGTTGGTCAGCGCGTCGTCGACGTTGGCCTTGAGCGGGATCTTCTTGCCGGCACGAATGCCTTCGTCGGCGGTGATCACCACTTTCGAGCGGCAGTCGATGATGCGACCGGCCAGGGCTTCCGGCGAGAACCCGCCGAACACCACCGAATGAATCGCGCCGATCCGGGTACAGGCCAGCATGGCGACCACGGCTTCGGGGATCATCGGCATATAGATAGTCACCACGTCGCCGCGGTGCACGTCCTGACCACGCAGGGCGTTGGCGAACTTGCAGACTTGCTCGTGCAGTTCGCGGTAAGTGATGTTGCGGCTTTCGGCAGGGTCATCGCCTTCCCAGATGATCGCGACCTGGTCGCCGCGCTCGGCCAGATGACGGTCGAGGCAGTTGTAGGAAACGTTCAGGGTGCCGTCGGCGAACCATTTGATGTCGACATGGTGATCGTCGAAGGAAGTCTGCTTCACCGTGGTGAAAGGCTTGATCCAGTCGAGGCGCTTGGCTTGCTCGCGCCAGAAGCCGTCCGGGTTGACGACCGACTGCTGGTACATGGCCTTGTAGGTCGCCTCGTCGGTCAGCGTGTTAGCCAAAACCTCGGGACGAACGGGATACAGGGAAGCCGCACTCATCTTTCTTACCTCGGTGGAATAGTTGTTTTTGTATGACCCCGTTGTAGCCGGGCCGGGCCTATAGAACCATTCGACGATGGTAGTAACAAGCCCCTACAAAATGTCGTGAAAAACCGTCAAACCCACTACCGCCGCGGAACCTGTAGGAGCGAGCTCGCTCGCGAAGGTCGTCAACGATAACGCGCCCAACCTGACACCCCGCGGYGCTCTCTGGCTCATCGCGAGCAAGCTCGCTCCCACAAAAGCGGTACCTGTAGGAGCGAGCCTGCTCGCGRAGGTCGTCAACGATAACGCGCCCRACCTGACACCCCGCGGYGCTCTCTGACTCATCGCGAGCARGCTCGCTCCYACAAAAGCGGTACCTGTRGGAGCGAGCYYGCTCGCGAWGGTCGTCAACGATAACGCGCCCAAYCTGACACCCCGCGGCGCTCTCTGGCTCATCGCGAGCAAGCTCGCTCCTACAAAAGAAGAGGCTATTCGGGGATTGTTACAGGATCTGTCAAAAGTGTTTATCAAATCCACGCCTATATGGACGAAGCGTCGACGCCTAAAATCTGCCACGCCAACAAGGCAATCTGATTAACCAAGTTGCAGCCCCCACGAAGGCAGTTAATCAAACACTCTGGCACTGAAGTTCCACACGCAATCTCAAAAGGATTGCGTGCCCCCTCTCGACCTTGGAAAGGTAAAATTCAAATGAAAGCTTTATTGGTTCTGGCCCTCGGCAGCGTGTGCGTAACCGCCATGGCAAGCGAGGTCCCGACTGATGTCGCGCAGCAACAACCGCCCGTTGAGGAATACACTTACTCAATGAATCTGGACATCGCCAAAGTGATCTCCATGAGCGAAGCCCCGAACGTTTGTGAAGTTGTGCCAATGAAAATGGAATACGAAGATTCCCACGGTCAACGGCATATCCTGCGCTACAGCATGATGGGCAACGGTTGCTCTAACGGCTGACTCCCTGCTTCACCCCTCCCCCAAAAGGTTCGACCCACCCGCCGCTATCAGGCAGATGAAGTGCCGAACCTTAATGATCGATTTAATCGATTGTTTTAAGCATTTATTTGCGCTTTTTAATCGAATTAGCAGGCGTAGAATCAATTGCAACCCAAGACAAACAACGCCTGCGAAACTGGAGCAATGACCATGAAAACCCAACTGATCCTCGCCCTGACCCTCTCCGTCCTGGCTGCCAACACCTTCGCCGCCGATGGTTACGACCGCACCGGCTCGGCTGCTTACACCACTGAAGCCTCTGTCGCTTCCGACGGTTACGACCACACAGGTTCGGCGTCCTTTGCAGCCGATGGCACAGACCACGTTGGCGCTGGCAAACTCGCGTCCGACGGCTCTGATCGCACCGGTGCCGCCCGCCTCGCCGCCGATGGCACTGATCACGTCGGTGCCGCTCGCCTGAGCTGATCCGCCAGCGTGACTTCATAGCCCGGCTTCGGTCGGGCTTAGTTGTGTCTGGAGCCTGAGAAAACCCCACCGAAACACAAGATGTAGTGAAAAAAGCCTTTTTTGGTTATTTCTTGAGCAAAAATAATCCAGGGCAAAAAATCAGGAAAAAAAATCTTCCCCCGCCAACATCGTTCAAAGCCCTGTAAACCCTCACTCTGACCGAAAAACGGTCGCCGTCGACCGATCCGTGAGCCATTTCGCCGCACCACAGCACGCAAAACTTCCCTATAATGCGGCCTTAAACGGGCCTGCAATATTCCCTTACAGGGATGAAAGCCAGTCTGAAGCCCCGCACAAGCGATCAAAGCTTGCTGCGCCCATCAGTGGCTCTCGGAACCCCGTACAAAATTCTGTTTGATGCCTGCGTATAGCTGCTGCAAAAAACGATTCCTTTAGATCCAACGCGGCCAGTAAGGCCGTGTGAAAAACCGACCTATACATTTTCACACGGGCACACTGGCCCTCACGCAGGAGACGACACGTCATGCTGAGCTGGGACGAATTCGACAAAGAAGACACGGAAGTAGCAGTCAAGAGCGCCAACGCTGGCCACGCCACCGAAGCCAACATGGACCGTCTCGACAGCGCTGGCGGTGCCGCCGCCCTGGAAGCCCGTGCCGTGACCGCGTCTGACTCCGCCGCCGTTGCCCGCGCCAAGGCTGCCCTGGATTCCCTCGACGTCGCCGAAGGCCTCGCCGAACTCGAAGGCGCCTCCGCCCGTGTCGCCGTTGACGAAAAGCGCATGATCAACTGCCGCGCCGACCTCAACCAACTCGTGCCATTCAAGTACGACTGGGCCTGGCAGAAGTACCTGGACGGCTGCGCAAACCACTGGATGCCGCAAGAAGTCAACATGACCGCCGACATCGCCCTCTGGAAAAACCCGGAAGGCCTGACCGACGACGAGCGCCGCATCGTGATGCGCAACCTCGGCTTCTTCTCCACCGCCGACTCCCTGGTTGCCAACAACCTGGTCCTGGCCGTGTACCGCCTGATCACCAACCCGGAATGCCGCCAGTACATCCTGCGCCAGGCCTTCGAAGAGGCGATCCACACCCACGCCTACCAGTACTGCATCGAATCGCTGGCCATGGATGAAGGCGAAATCTTCAACATGTACCACGAGATCCCGTCGGTCGCGAAAAAAGCCACCTGGGGCCTGAAATACACCCGCTCGATCTCCGATCCGAAGTTCGAAACCGGCACCGTCGAAACCGACAAAGAACTGCTGCGCAACCTGATCGCCTACTACTGCGTCCTGGAAGGCATCTTCTTCTACTGCGGCTTCACCCAGATCCTCTCCATGGGCCGCCGCAACAAAATGACCGGCGTCGCCGAGCAGTTCCAATACATCCTGCGCGACGAATCCATGCACCTGAACTTCGGCATCGACGTGATCAACCAGATCAAAATCGAAAACCCGCATTTGTGGGATGCTGAAATGAAGGAAGAAGCTTCGCAGATGATTCTGCAGGGTACTCAGCTGGAGATTGAATACGCTCGTGACACCATGCCTCGTGGGGTGTTGGGCATGAACGCGGCGATGATGGAGGACTACCTGAAGTTCATCGCTAACCGTCGTTTGAGCCAGATTGGTTTGAAGGAAGAGTACCCAGGGACGACTAACCCGTTCCCTTGGATGAGCGAGATTATGGACTTGAAGAAAGAGAAGAATTTCTTTGAGACTCGTGTAATTGAGTACCAAACTGGTGGTGCGCTTAGCTGGGATTAATTCCCAAGCTAACCGCGATTTGACGACTTGAATCGACAAATCGAACATCTGAAAGCCCCGATCTGATCGGGGCTTTTTTGTGGGGTAGGAAAACTCTTACTCGCATCTTCAGTAATCGCCAAAACTCCTACGGAAATTCCAGCTCCTTCCGCATTGATGACCATTCAAAGCGACTCTAAGCTCTACCGCAGGTGCCTAAGAAACGCCCAACGTAGAAGCTAACTTCGCTACACAGACCGCATGCTGTTATCAGCTAAATATGCGTAATCCTGTGTCTGAAAGGAACAGCTTGTTGGGATTTCTTAGATCCTCTACGTCGGGTTCGGCCCTCATCAATTTCACACGTAGGGGGAATGGATATGCCTGCAGAAACACAACACCGATCAGTCACGGCTGATCCTTTCAATCCAACAATCTTCACCCGCCACAACCTCTCTCTCCATGCCCTCCTCCTAGAAAACCAACCATGGTTCTGCGCCCGCGATATCGGCCGCTTGATGGGTTTTCATCTGAGTGAACGCATGGTCAACAAGCTAGACAAAGACCAGCACCAAACGGTGTGGATTGAGTATTACCGGCGACCGGAAAAGCATTTGATGCTCAGTGAGTCCGGTGTTTATGCGCTGTTGGTGTATCACTACGCACCAGGAAATCGGTTGCTGCGTGAGTGGATCACCCATCAAGTGGTGCCAGCCTTACGTGATGCGGAGCAGTCGGACAATACGGATCGGCCGATGTTGAGTTTGTTGGATTGGCCGGAAATGTCGCTGAGCCTGCTGCACTGGCAGGATGAAGGTTGGATTCGGCTTCGGGACATGCCTTATCTGTTGCTCGATCACACGCAACGGCGGATGCCGGTGGTTAAGCCTTGGTGGCGGAAGATTGCGCAGGTGTTTCAGTCGTCGAAGCATTCGATGGGTTAGGTGCCCTGCTTGTAGGACCGCCTGCAAGAACCTTCTCTTCTTTGTGTAGGAATTTTCGTAGACAGTCGTAGTGGCCACTCAGTATCGTCCGAGGGTATTTAACCCTCGGCGATTGTATGGATACGGAAAAGAGCAACGGCGATTGGAGTGAGGTAGAGATTCAGGCTGCGGTCGATGCCTATCTCAGCATGCTTACTCGCGAGCAGAACGGTCAGGCGATCAACAAGGCGCATGAAAATCGCGTCCTGCGCGAGGGTGCTTTGGCTGGTCGGACCAAAGGTTCGGTTGAGTTTCGGATGCAGAACATTTCGACCGTGTTAGTTGAACTCGGGCGTGAACGCATTGAGGGCTACAAGCCCGCTAAAAATGTCGGCGCTAATGTTGCGAAGAGCATTCGAGAAGCACTCAATGCTCCAGGCCCTTTGACTCCCGAAGACTTCGTCCCGACAGCCGACGAGGCCACACTGGAGCAGCGAGCTGCAAAGCTTGAGCGACAACCGATTAAAGTCGAGCCGAAGGGGATTGAGAAACCAGAGCAAACTCAGTCCAGCGGAAAGTCGTATGTTCGCGATCCGGAAGTGAGAGCGTGGGTCCGCCAGCAGGCTGAAGGTAAATGCGAAGGATGTGGAAAGCCTGCTCCGTTTGAAAAGTCGGGCAGGCCGTTTCTTGAGGTTCACCACGTTAAGCATTTGGCCCAGGAAGGTTCGGACCGTCCGAGCAATGCTGTAGCGCTATGCCCGAACTGTCATCGCCGTTGTCACCATTCGAGTGATCGGGAGGAGTTCACCGCTTCGCTTTATACAAAGGTGAAACGGTTGAAACCCGAATAACCGAGCAAAACAGAACCCGTGGCGAGGGGGCTTGCCCCCGCTCGGCTGCGCAGCAGTCGTCAATCCGCATCATTCGGTTTGTCTGATACTCCGCGAGTTACGGATTTTAGGGCTGCTTCGCAGCCCAACGGGGGCAAGCCCCCTCGCCACAAGGTTGGTGGCTGGCTTGGTTGTTGTGTTGATCTTGCGAATCGCGAGCAAGCTCGCTCCCACAGGGGTTCGGCGGCTGGCTTGGGAACGTTGGTGTTATCAGGGCCGCTGGATTTTCCTGCGGCCTTTTTCTTTGCCCGCGATACCGCTAAAGCATCATTTCCCCAACCCACTAATCCGCCACGGACACACCGCCGCCCTCACCCCGCTCGGCCCGACAATCTCCGGTGTCTGCCCCAACGACCTCGCACTCAGCACACTCCCCACCCGTTCAATCAACTGATCAAACCCCAACGTGGCATCCTCCTGATGCAATTTGCGCAGTTGTTCGACTAGGGCATAAGTGAAGGCGCCGTAGCTGTTCGAACCCACCTCATACTCATTGGCTTTTTCATTTTCCCGCGCGGCGTAGAGCATCAGGGGCATGTAGGGCCCATGGTGACCATAGAGTTTGCCCTGACGCAGCAGTTGGGCTTTTTTCTCGGGGCGCAGGCCGGTGGCGGCGCCTTGGGTGGTGCGGGTGCGGGTGAGGCCGCGGGTTTTGTTGTCTTGTTCGCTGAAGTCGCGGCGGTCGGCGTCGACGGCGTAGACGCGGCGGTCCCAGTCGCCGGCGTAGGGGTCCCAGCGCAGCATGCGGTGGCGGATGTCGCTGGGTGGGGTGATGCCGCGCACGCGGCCGTTGCCGCGGGTCATGCCGCCGGCGTAGCAGCAGTCGAACATGACGGTGAGTTTGGCGCCGTGGCCGTCCGGGTCGAATGGCAGGTGGCTGTAGAACTGGCGGAACAGTTTGTCGGTGAAGTGGGTGCTTTCGTCGTCCCAGTCGAAGTCGTGGAGCACCAGGGTTTCGTCCATGCAGTCGGCTTCGCCGCTGCTGCTGTAGACCGGCAGTTGGGTGCCGTGGCCGGAGTAGAACAACACGCGCTCGTCGCCGGCGCGGGCGCCTTCCACCAGCCATTCGAGGCGTTCGACGAAGTTGGCCCGGGTCGCTCGGGCGTCGTGTAGCAAGCGAATATCACCGGCGTCGTAGCCGCTTTCCTGGAGCATGCGGCTGATCAGGTAGGTGTCGTTGATGCAGCCGTCGAGGCGTGCGCTCGGGTCGGGGTAATCGTTGATGCCGACCACCAGGGCGCGGCGTTTGCGTTGGCCGCTGCGGGACAGGAACGCCGGCACTTCCAGTGCGCGTGCGGCCACCACGTCGCGGGCCAGTTGTGGCCAGAGGCCGGTCTCGCTGGTGGGTGACGACAAGTAGGCCTGGGCGGCGTGATTGAGGTCGAGCAGGTCATCGCGCAACGGCACGCTGAACTCGGTTTGCAGGTCGACCCGCGCCGAGTCCGGCGAGGTGATCGGCCGGGTCAGCAAGCCGTCGTTGGGGTTGTAGAGGTGGAACCAACGGCGGATGCCTCGGCCGTTTTCGCTCAGGCGCAGGACCCGCCCGCCCCACACTTCGCGCATCACCAGTGGCAGTGCAATCGGTGAGCCGAAGCTGACGAACACGCGGCCATCGATGCGCTTGAGTGCCGAACCTTTTTTCGCTACCGACCGGCGCAGGGCGTCGTAGCCGATCAGGCTGCCCAGCCCTTGGGCGAAGATGATCTGCGGATTGAATGCCTCGATCTTCGTCAGCAGATGTTGAGTCAACTCAGTGCGCAAATCGGCGTCTTCGATCCATTGCACGATGGCGCCAACCGTGGTGCGCAGCATCTGATTGACCGGCAGGCCCCAACTGCCGAAATTCTCGTCGGCCTTGCCCCCGGCGTCGGCCCTCAGCATCGCCAGGCCCCGGGTGATCTGGGCGAAATCCGGCCCTTCCTTGAGTTGCTCATCGAAGCACAGAAAGTCGATGTCCTGGTCGTCAATGAGGCGATCGTTCTGCGCCAGTTGATTGCGGATCAATGTGCGCCATTGGTCCTGCCAGTTTGTATCGATGCCGCCCTGCCCCTGGCTGGCCGGCGTGAACCCCACACCGGGCAGGCACAGGACGCGCAGCCGCGTTGATGCGATTTCCGATCCCGGTTCTGCCAAGGCTTTGCTGGCAGGCGCCGCAACCGGAGGCACCGCTTGCCCTTGGGCAGTGACCATCAAATCCTGCAAGCGCCGCAGTTTCGCCTCAAGGCTGTCCGCACTGGGCGCGGCGGGCGTGAGCGCGGCCTGAGCCGGATCAGCCAAGGCACGGCTGCGGTTGCCGAGAAAGCCACTGACCCATTGGGCACTGCTCTTCCAGATCTGCTCTGGATCGAGGCCGTCGAGGTAACCGGTGGCGCTGTCCACCACCTGCCGACTTTGGGTCGCCAGTTCGGACTCGATCAATGGCAAGCCAGCACGGCTTGGCACCACGGTGGCCGCCAGCTTTGGCGCAGCCGTTACGCCCGGTGCGGCGCGCCAGATAGGCGCATTGCCGAAGTGCTGCGCCGCGATCACCCGTGGGCCGAGGGCACTGCGTGGCAATTTGAAGTGATCGCAAAGAAACGCCAGCAGGCTGGTGTGATCGTAATGCTGCGCCTGGACGTTGCCCGTCCAGGGTATCAAGCCTGGCTTGAGCCACGGCGAAGCGAGGATCGCCGGAACACGAACGCCGAGACGGGTGAAGGGATTTTTCCATGGGACATCGACCGTTGAACCGGTCGCCACGCAAGTCGGTGGCACCACGTGGTCATGGAAGCCGCCATGTTCGTCGTACAGCAGCACGAACAGGGTTTTGTTCCAGACCGCGGTATTGGCCGACAAGGCGTTGAACACCTCACCGACAAACTGATCGCCAAAGCGCAGGTCCTCCGGTGGATGATGGGACACGTTGGGCCCGAGTTTACCGTTGAGCAGGCCATAGCTCGGCTCGATCCAGGACAGCTCGGGGAGTTTGTTACCGGCGACGTCCGACTTGAAATCATCGATGCTCAGGTGCTGCAAACCACCCTTGACCAGCGCCGCCAGCGGTACCGCACCGTCGGAATAAATGCGCGCGTCGTGGCCGTTGTTGCGCAGCAGCGAAAAAATACTCTCGCTGCCGAACTGTGCGATCAGGCTTTTGATGCCGGCCAGTACCGTGCCGGTGGAGGGCATCAGCAAGTGGCCATTGCAACTGCCGAGCATGGCAAAAAAACGGTTCGGCCAGGTTGGACCTGGCACCGAGGAAAACCAGCGATCACACACGATGAAATTGCGCGCCAGCCCCTGGATTGCCGGCAACGTATCCCCCGCTGGCGTGGCACCGAACGGAATGTAGTTCATCGCCCGTTGGGCCATGGATTGCGACCAGGTTTTGTACACCTTCAGGTCCGTGCGGGCCTTGTCGTAGGCGTCCTGGGCAAAACCATCGAGCTTGGGGTTGGCCGGGCTGGTCTTGAACGAGACGCCCAACTGTTTCTCTACGTTGACGAACTCATGGCCAAGGTCGAAACCCTCACTGTTGCTCGGCGGTAGCGCGGGAGGTAGAGGGGGCGGTGGCGCCCACAGGCTGTAGTTTTCCGGGAACTCCGACGCCTGGGTGATCACCGTCGAATTGCCATTGGCCAGCTTCAATGGATTGGTGCTGGGCGCGTTACGGTTGATACCGTCACACGCCGGGTTGATGCGGGTGTAGTCCCCCAGCAAATGATCGAATGACCGGTTTTCCATCATCAACACGACAACGTGCTCAATCCCGGCGGGCCAGTTGTTCGGCATGGTGCGCTCCTTGCTGTGAAGTCTCGATTTCGACCTCTCGGGTTTCACCGCAATCAAGGCTTGGACGGCTGGAGAGTCCGCTTGGCCCGGCACTTGCCCATGAGGCATGCGGCGATTCGATCTGCCAGACAACGCTAGTCAGGCGATGGGGGCTTGTCCAATGGCGGGAGCACCTATCCTTTCACCCAATCCACCGAATACATCTCGACATAGCTATCCACAGCCGTCCCGACCGTAGGGAAAAACGCCGTTTCACCCAATCGCGCAAACAACCCGAACCGCTTGAGCTTGTCCTTGACCGGGTCCTTCATCTCGGCAAAGCACAACTCGATACCCGCCGCGTGCAGGGTGTCGTCCAGTTCGGCGAGCATATCGGCGGAGGTCACGTCGACGCTGGTGACCGGCTCTGCGGCGACCACCAGCCAGCGCACGGGCGTGGGCGATGCCGCCACGGCGTCCAGCACTCGGTCGTTGAACAGCTCGGCATTGGCAAAGAACAAGGGCGCATCCCAGCGAAACAGGACCAGGCCGGGGATCAGCCGTGCGTCGGGATAGCGTTTGATGTCGTGGTAGCCCTTGACCCCGTCGGCGCGTCCCAATACCGCGGAGTACGGGCGCCAGCCATCCCAGAGGAATTCGATGATCGCAATCACGATGGCCAGGCCGATACCCTCGATCGCGCCGAACACGGCCACGCCGACCGTACAGACAATCGATAGCCAGCACTCCCAGCGCTGGATGCGATAGATCCGCCGTAGGTCGGCGACCTCGATCAGGCCAATGGCCGATGCAATCACGACTGCCGCCAGTGCGCTGGACGGCAAGTGTTGCAGCAGGTCCGGCGCCATCACCAGCAACAAGGCAACCGCCAATGCGCCGACGACGCCTGTCATTTGGGTCTTGGCTCCGGCGGCCTCGGCCACGGGCGTCCGCGACGAGCTGCTGCTGATCGGGAAGCCCTGGAAAAAACCGGCCGCCAGGTTGGCGATGCCGAGGCCCACCATTTCCTGATTCGGGTTGACGTAGGTTCGGGTCCGGGCCGCATAGACCCGCGACAGCACGCTGGTGTCGGCGAACGAAACGAGTGCGACGGCGCAACCACCAATCAAAACCGGGACGATATCGGCGGTGGTGATCCAGGGGATGGCGAACCCGGGCAAGCCTTGCGGGAGCGAACCGAGGACCGACACACCGGCGCGTGCCGCAAGATCGAGTACACCCACGGCGACCGTCGCGCCTACCACAGCGATCAGGATGCCCGGCAGTCGTGGCCATCTTTTGAGTAGCAGGATCACCGCCAGGGTGAGCGCGCCGACCGTGAAGGCGGTCCAGTTGGCTTTTCCCTCCATCAGCGCCGAGGCGATGGCCCCCAGGTTTCTCAATGGACCGGCGGACTCAATCGAAAAGCCGAACAGTTTGGGCAACTGGCTGATCAATACGGTCAGTGCGATGCCATTCATGTAGCCATAGCGTATCGGCTTGGACAGAAGCTCGGTAATAAAACCCAGGCGCGCCATACCGGCCAGGATACACACCGCTCCCGACACGATCGCCATCATCCCTGCCAGGGCGACGGCGCGCTGCGGGTCACCGCCGGAGAGTGGAATGATGACAGCAAGGATGACGGCCACCAGGGAGGAGTCCGGCCCCATCACCAGAATTCGGCTGGGGCCAAACAAGGCATAGAACAGCAGCGGAACGATCGTCGCGTAGAGGCCATAAATGCCGGGCACCCCCGATGCCACCGCATAGGCGATACCGACGGGCACCAGCATCGTGGTCAGCACAAGGCCGGCCACGATGTCGTAACGCAACCATGCCAATTGGTATTCGCGCAGCATGCCCAGTCCCGGTAGCCAGCGGCGCCAACCGGTCTGTTCATCCCGGCGGGCTATCCGGCCCGGCTCCGGGAGGGGGGGCGAAGCATCTGAATGGCTCATAAACCGCCCTCGTTGATGTAATGCTGTTCATTTAAAAATATTGTAGGAGCGAGCTTGCTCGCGATGGACTCAAGAGCGCCGCGTTAAGTCAGTAAACACGCTACATCGTTAACGACCATCGCTCATGATCCGCCCTCTTTGATGGACTGTGCAGGCTCGGCGATATCGAAGTGATCTCAGTGTAGCTATTGCTTCGAATGCACCATCACTGGAAGCTGTTCATCTAAAGGATTTGGAAGCCGACATGAAATTCGACCTCGCCTACTGCCTCAGCCTCAACGACAAGTTGTCGATCTACGACGTTCGGGATCTGAATTTCGACGAGACGATGGATTTCGACTCCGCCAGGGAACACTTCCAGTGCCCCAACGATGCCTGTCGCCTGGCGTTCGATGCGGCCAATGAGCTGGGCACGTTCAACGCCAAGAATGTGAATTACGTGCGTACGCCGCACTTCAAGAACCTGCCGAGTACGCGGCATGTCGAGGGCTGCCCTTATGTCAGCTTGAAGACGCCGGCGTCGGGTGTGGATGAGGCGGAAACGGATGACAGTCGCGAGGAAAATTTCCCGTCGGAATTGTTACTGGTTCGACGTGAGTATGTGCGTAAGCCGTCCAGTCCGAAGGTCGCGGCGGATGGGGTGCGTGATGAGTCGCTAACGCCGTCGGTGGCAGGCAATGTCGAGCAACCGGGCAGGGAATCGGCACCGGACAAGACCAGCATCTTTGCCCACCCGGTGGAATGCTTTGTTTCAAACTTCGACGACAAGGATTTGCTCAAGCGCGTGCCGCTGAAGATTGGCGAGCACACCGCGCCTTACGCCTCGTTTTTCAAGAAGATCGAATACCTGCAAGACAACAAGGGGCTGATCTACTGGGGCAAGATCAAGGAGATCAAGGACTACACCCAGAGCTTTCGCATCGACTTCGAGAAAAAGGTCTGGTTCGAGAAAAAGCCGTACTCGGTCAATGTTTACCTGAGCAAGAAGCTGATCGACAGCTACCGCAAGCGCAAGGCGTTCCTCGAAGAGATCAAGCACGCCATCGAGAGTGGTCGGGAGCTGTATTGCTTCTTTTATGGCGTGACGCCCGAGTTGAAGCAGGTGCCGAGCAAGAAAAACCCCGAGCAGACGTTCGGGGTATTCAGCGCCAACATTGAGAATCTGGATCACTTTATTGTGCGGGAGGCGCCGGGGTTGGCGGGCAAGTAATACGAAAGGTAGCGTTGGTTCATTGCGAATCGAGTTGCCTTTGCAATGCCCAGATCTCCCGTTTCACCTCCATACGTCGATCCAGTGCAGTCTGGATGCCTGATTCGTCGAGGCCGCAGTATCGACGTAACCAGTGGGCCATCATTTCCGAGTCCGGGAAGTAGTAGTCTTTATGCCCTTTGCTGTTTCTTGGGCAGTCATTCATATCGCCGTCGAAGCGCTCTGCCGAAAACTCGTCCGGCGGTAAAGAGCCCCGGTCAGCCGCGACATCCTGAAAAATCCAGGCGATTTCATCTATGTGTTTTTGCGCACTGCGATGGCTGCGTCGGTACAGGATGAATTGGCCGCAGCTTTCTTGAAAGCGTTCCATCATCGGCTCGTCATCGACCCACTGAAGGATGTCGAACTGCCCTGCATGGCGTATCAGCCCGCTAATCCAGCGATCAGCAAAACGTTGAACAAACCCCTCGACGTCGGCCTTTTTGGCATCGGCGAAGATCATGCAGTAACGAGTCGGGATGTGGATGGCGAACAGCACATGTTTGCGTTGAACAGTGACGGCGTGGACCAGCCACTGTTCGGTGGACTCATCAAGCTCATCGTCTTCAATGATGGCCGATGGAGGTTTCTCCACCGATGTGATTGTTTTGCCCTTATGTACACGACTGAAGAATTTGCTGGCCGCTTCGGTGCAGTTGAAGATCAACATCCAGGGTTCTCTGTTAAGTTTGGTAATGGGATTGTCAGTTCTGCCGGACAATCTCATAAGCCCATTCAAGCTCGTAGGGCTGGCGAACAATGTCTGCAATCACCTCCCGTATCCCTTCACTAAGCACCGACAACTCCGCATCGGTCAACAAATCGAACTTGACCATCATACTCAAAGAGCTGAACGCGCTGGAGCGACTGTAGGGGTCGAAAATTCGCACGATGTCTTTGTCTCGATCACGCATCAGGCGATATAGCATTCCATATCTAGCTTGAGCGGAGAGCGCACTGTGTTGAGCGATCGTCTCGGCATCAGCCAGGACACCCTGGCAGAAACGATCGAGCGCAAGTTTGTGGAGTTCCTTGAATTTCTTCCAGTCACTTTCAGGGATCGACATAACGTTCTCCTGCATAAAGGCTTGAACCGTAAGAACACCTATTCTTGCGAAAAAACCTGCCTGTACCAAGCCTGAAATCGAACGATGATTCGATTCGATCAACCAGAGTCCAAGGTGAGTCAGGACAATCACCGTCCGTCTGGCCGAGAGCACACATCAAAAATTGCGTTTGATCCGGGTCAAAAACAACTGTACAAAAACACAGTATATTTTGACCAACACTCTCGAGCCCGGAGAACACCATGGCCTCTCAAGCGATGAAAATCACCCTGGAACGTATCGCCCTCTTTCAATTCACCCCGGCCCACTGCGCCCAGGCCCGAGCGATGCTGGGCTGGAGCGTGGAAGAGCTGTCGCGGGAGTCCCGAGTCTCGGTAGATGCCATTCAACGCTTCGAGGCACGCCAGGAGGTGCTGGATGTCACGCGCCTGGCGCTGGCCTATCGGTTCGAATCGGAAGGATTGGTGTTCTTCCCCGGGTTTGCGCCGGGTCGAGGGATGAATGTGAAAGGGTCTACGCCGAATCCGGTTGGGCGGGCGGATTTTGCGATGGTGGAGTGAGCCAATTCATTGATTGACGATTATACCAAAATAGGTATATTTTCACATGAGTACAAGGAAGCCACTCCTGTGGGTTAGCAGCAGTAAAAAAGATCTCAAGCAGATGCCCGCAGATGTACAGGACGTTTTTGGCCACGCTCTTGATCTGGCCCAAAGCAGCAAGAAGCACCCAGATGCAAAACCACTGAAAGGCTTTGGTGGTGCCGGAGTCCTTGAGTTGATTGAGGACTTCGATACGAACACCTATCGCGCTGTTTATACGGTTCGTTTTGGCAATGCCGTTTATGTTCTGCACTGTTTTCAGAAAAAGTCGACTACGGGAATCAAAACCGCGCAGTGCGACATCGATTTGATCAGGAAGAGACTTCAAGCGGCGCAGGAACACGCAAAAGGATCAGAACATGATTGAAATCGAAGAAAGCAGCGGCAACGTCTACGAAGACCTCGGGACACCCCACGCCAATGAAATGCGAGTCAAATCCCAGTTGGCCGCAAAAATTGGCGAAATCATCAAGGCTCGCCACTTGACCCAGGTTCAGGCGTCCGAAATTTTAGGTCTGTCACAGCCCAAGCTATCTGAAATGTTGCGCGGAAAATTTCGTGGGATCAGTGAGGCCAAGATGATGGAGTGCCTGTTACTTCTCGGGCGTGATGTGCAAATCGTGGTCAAGTCGGCCCCGCGCTCACGCAAAGAGGGCCGAATTGAAGTGGTTTTTAGCTGAGGTCTACAAATCAACTAATCACTCTACGCGTTATGAGCTACCACCCGATCACTCTCCCCTTCCACCGCCAGCCACCACGCACCACCACGCTGCGGATGCATCAAGTTGAACGCCTCACCCATCTGCGGTGTGGTGATCGATACGTTGCGCTCCCAGGCCAGGGCCAGGATGCGATCGAAGGGTTCGTACCAGGCGTGCATCGACAGGTCGAACGTGCCGTTGTGGATCGGCAGTAGCCAGCGCCCCTTTAGGTCGAGGTGGGCTTGCAAGGTTTGTTCAGGCTGCATGTGCACATGCGGCCAGTCGACGTTGTAGGCACCGGTTTCCATGAGGGTCAGGTCGAATGGACCGTACTGTTCGCCGATGCGTTTGAAGCCGTCGAAGTAGCCGCTGTCGCCGCTGAAGAAGATGCGTGTGTCGCCGTCGATCATCACCCACGAGGCCCAGAGGGTGCTGTTGCTGTCGAACAGGCCACGGCCGGAGAAGTGCTGCGACGGGGTGGCGATGAACTGGATGCCATCGACTTCCGTGCCTTGCCACCAATCCAGTTGGCGGACTTTGCTGGCGTCGATGCCCCACTTGATCAGGGTATCGCCTACGCCAAGTGGTGTAAGGAAGTATTTGGTCTTGTCCGCGAGCTTCAGCACGGCCTGATGATCCAGGTGGTCGTAGTGGTCGTGGGACAGGATCACCGCTTCAATCGGTGGCAATTGTTCCAGGCTGATCGGCGGCTGATGGAAACGCTTGGGTCCGGCCCATTGCACGGGCGAGGCACGCTCGGCGAAGACCGGGTCGGTGATCCAGAATTTGTCGCGCAACTTGAGCAACACCGTGGAGTGGCCCAGACGATAGACGCTGTGGTTGGGCGCAGCGATCAGTGCGGCTTGAGTCAGGGCTTGCACCGGGACGGGGGCGCTCGGGCGGGTGTTTTGCGGTTTGTGGAACAGCGCGTTCCACAGGATGCCCATGGTTTTGCCAAAGCTCAAACGTTGAACCGGCGTGAAGTTTTGATACTGCCCTTGAGCCTGTCGGGACGCTTCAGGTGTGGAGGCGTTGTCCGCCGGGGAGGAAGTTGAATTGGCCATGACTGAATGACTCCAGAAAAACCGCGCATGACGCGATTCTCCGCTTTGGGACGATAAATGGCCAAGGCACGCACGCATCAGCCGGACTTTCTATTTTTTACTGGGCAGGATTAACAAAACATTACACTGCACAGTGTAGTTTCTAGGTTGCATCAAAGTCGATGACAAGTAAACTGCTGAGTGTAATTCTCCCCTTCTTCCTGCCGAAGCGTACTTATGACAGCTCCACAGCGCCTCACCGACCGAAAACGCCAAGCGATCATTCAAGCCGCGATCAACGAATTCCGTGACAACGGTTTCGAAATCACCAGCATGGACAAGATTGCGGCCACTGCCGGCGTGTCGAAGCGCACGGTGTACAACCACTTCCCCAGCAAGGAAGAGTTGTTCACCGAAATCCTCAATCAGTTATGGATCCGGGTGACGGCAGAACAGGAAACGTCCTACCGTCCCGACTTGCCGTTGCGCGACCAATTGCGCGTATTGCTGATGGCCAAGCTGCAAATGTTGGGTGATGACAATTTTCTCGATCTGGCTCGGGTGGCGATAGCCGCGACGATTCATTCCCCGGAACGGGCGCAGGACATGGTGGCCCGGATGGGCGAACGCGAAGAAGGGCTGACGGTGTGGATTCGTGCCGCTCAGGCCGACGGTCGGTTCAAAGCCATTACCCCTGATTTTGCCGCACAGCAGGTGCAGGGGCTGCTCAAGTCATTTGCCTTCTGGCCGCAGATTTCCATGGGCAAGCCTGGCTTATCGCCCGAAGAACAACGCCAGGTGGCCGAGTCCGCGCTGGACATGTTTCTGGCCTGCTATCAATTGCAATAAATGACAATCTCGACGGCGGTGGCGAACGATTGATAGCTCTGATTTGAACGGCGCATGTGTTTCAGAATGAAACCGACACTGAGGCTATAGTGAGCCTCAGTCCCAGCGCCAGACAGAGAACATCATGACCACCACCAGCCACGAAACCGCCGCCCACGTTGATCACCTGCGTTTCCATCGCCCTCATGCCCACCTGGCGCCGACCTTTGGCAATGACAAGTTTGCCCTGCGCGCCGAAGCCTTTGCGCGGTTCTTCGGCACACCGACTTTTCTTGGCGCACAAACGCTGATCGTGGTGGTCTGGGTGTGCCTCAATCTGTCCGGTGTCACCCACTTCGATGCGTACCCGTTCATCCTGCTCAACCTGGCTTTCAGCCTGCAATCGGCCTATGCCGCGCCATTGATTCTGTTGGCCCAGACTCGTCAGGCTGCGCGGGACAAAGCCCAATCCGATGCCGATGCGCAGCACCGCGAAGCGCTGGCGACCGCCAACAGTGAGCGCCAAGCAGAAGCCGCGAAAAACAGCGCACAACTGCTGGAGCTGCTTGAACAGAACACCCGCCTCACGGAGATGACCAAAGCCCTCACCGAGCACATCGAAAACCTGACCACGGAAATGCATCAACACTTCGTGCGCAAGGATGAGCCACAGGCCTGAGCGCTTTCACGGCAGTTTCAGCGCCCGCCCCAACTCATCGAACAACGTGACCACCGAGCGCAAGGCGCGGCAGTCGGGCCGGGTCAGCAGCCACAGCGCGGTGTCGTAACCGTGCAACGGCTCGCCCAGCGGCTGTAATCCGTCGCCGATCAAAAAGTCCGGCAACGCTGCTACACCCAGCCCCGCCCTCACCAGCCCGGTAACCGAAAGCATGCTGTTGCAGCGATAGCCCGGCGTTACGCCCGGCAAGGCCTGGCGACGCCAGGTAACGGTCGGGTGATCAGGCAGGAAGTCATCCGGGGCGATCCAGGTCAATGAGGCCAGGTCTGTGGTATTGACCGATTGCAGGTATCGCTCGCTGGCGCACACGCGGTAGGCAATATCCGCCAGCCGCCGTCCCACCAGATGCTCCGGTGGCGTGCGGGTCAGGCGCAGGGCGATATCGGCATCCCGGCGGCTGAGGTTGGCAAAATCATTGGACGTGCTGAGCTCGAGCGTCAGCGCCGGATAGTTCGGCATGAACTGCGCCAGCGCCGGCAACAGCAATTCTTGCAGGACCGAATCGGTACAGGTCAGGCGCACGATGCCGCTGATCACTTCACCGCCCAGCTCCACACCGATGCGCGCCGCCTCCAGCGCCTGCTCAGCGCGCTCGGCCTGCTCGGCCAGGGACTGCGCCAGGGTGGTGGGCAGGTAACCGGCGCGGCTTTTTTCGAACAGTTGCTGACCCAGCGCAGCCTCCAGCCGGCGCACCGCGCGAAACACCGTCGAGACATCCACCTTCTGCAGCTGCGCGGCCCGAGCCAGGGAGCCGCCGCGCACCAGGGCGAGGATCAGGGCCAGGTCCGGGTAGTCCAGTCGATAGTGCGTTGCTGCATTGATCACTTGGGAAAACGCCAATATTGAGTGCGTGAACGCCAATCTATAGTGGGCCTCAGGAATCAACAAGTGCCGAGGCCCCTCATGGAAACCAGTCAGATTCGCATCGCCCTGATCGGCGACTACGACCCGCAAGTCGCCGCCCACCAAGCCATTCCCATCGCCCTCGAAATGATCGCCGGACACACTGGCCTGAACCTGCAATGGCAGTGGCTGGCCACCGATGAAATCCACGCCGAGACACCACTGCACACATTCGATGGCTTCTGGTGTGTACCGGCCAGCCCGTATCGCAACATGGACGGCGCCTTGCTGGCGATCCGTTTTGCCCGCGAACAACAGCGACCTTTCCTCGGCACCTGCGGCGGTTTTCAACACGCCGTGCTGGAATATGCGCGCAATGTGCTGGGCTGGTCGGATGCCGAACACGGCGAGACGGCGCCCGATGCAGCACGGGCGCTGCTGACGCCATTGTCGTGCGCGCTGGTAGAGGCCGTCGATTCCATTCATTTGACTGAAGGCTCGCTGATCGCACAGGCGTACGAAAGCGCTGAGATTCGTGAGGGCTATCGCTGTCGCTATGGGGTGAATCCACAGTTCGAAGGGGAGCTGCTCAAGCGCGAGCTGCACGCCGTCGGCCACGATTCGGAAAAGGGACTGCGCGCGGTCGAACTCAGCGGCCATCCATTCTTTGTCGCGACCTTGTTTCAGCCCGAACGAGCAGCGCTCAAGGGCATCTTGCCGCCGTTGGTGAGCGCCTTTGTCGAAGCCTGTGCGGGGCGCTCCTCATGATCGCCGATACACCAGCGGCGCCTTATTACGCGGTGATCTTCACCTCGGTGCGCACCGAGGGCGATTTGGGATACGCCGAAGCGGCTGCGCGAATGCTGGAACTGGCCCGTGAACAGCCGGGGTTTCTCGGGGTGGAATCGGCTCGGGGCGAAGGTGGGCTGGGAATAACCGTGTCGTACTGGGCCAGTGAAGCGGCAATCCTGGCGTGGAAGCATCATCCGGAACACAGTGCGATTCGCGAGCGTGGGCGCTCGACCTGGTATGCGCGGTGTCATACGCGGGTGTGCCGGGTTGAGCGGGCCTACGGGTTCAGCCGGTAAATGATGCGGTGTTCTTCAGGCCGCCTTCGCGGGCAAGCCCGCTCCCACAGTGTTTTGTGTCGGGTACATGACTTGCGTACACCCACACACCCTGTGGGAGCGGGCTTGCTCGCGAAGAGGCCAGTCAAATCACCGCAAAAACTCAACCCTGAACCAAACTGCGAACCGCCGAAATCTCCGGCACTTCCCGCCGGTTCATGTACACCCGCAACGGCTCGGTGATGTTGATCCGGTCATCGATGTTCTGGTCCAGCAGCAACTGAATCAATTCGCGCTTGAGCGTCATGGTCTGCCCGGGCCCCGCGGCCCAGACGAATTCGCTGGCAGGGATGATGCCGTCGTCCGCCACGTCCATGCCGAACGAGTCTTCGCTGAAGCGAACGATGTAGTGGCCGGTCTTGCGGTTGAGGCCGACGAAGCCTTTGAGTTGGTCGGCAGCCTGGCAGATGAGCCGGGAAGTGATGCGCATGGTAAACCCCGCAATGGTGATCGTTGGTTTGCACGCAGGGCCTGCGTTTCCCTCTGCCGGGGAAATTGCAGGGCCCAAGCGTACTGCAAACAAGCGCACGAAAACGCTGACGAACATCAGCTTTAAACAGGTTTATGTCGGTCTCGCGATAGCGCCTGCAAAGATCAATTGTTAAAAGGGACCGCACATTCATTGCGAAAGGATCTCGACCATGCCTGCAACCTTTACTAAAAGCACCTTGTTACTGAGCCTGTTGCTCAGCCTGGGCCTCAGCCAGGCACAGGCCGCCAGCGAACCTGATCCCACGGCACTGGCAACCCGTTTGGGTATTCCACATCCGGCGGTGATCGCTCACCGTGGCGCATCGTTCGATGCGCCGGAATCCACCGCCGCCGCCTACAAACTGGCCCGCGACCTGGGCGCCGATTACCTGGAACTGGATCTGCAGCGCAGCAAGGATGGCGTGCTGTTTGCCCTGCACGACAACAACCTGCAACGCACCACCGATGTCGCCAGCAAATTCCCCGAGCGCAAAGACAGCCCGGCCAACGCGTTCACCATGGCCGAACTGAAAACCCTGGATGCAGGCAGCTGGTTCAATGCCGCGTACCCGGATCGCGCACGACCTGCCTTCGCCGGTCTGAAGATTCTGACCCTTGATGAAATCATCGACATCGCCGAGGGCAACGCCCTGCACAAGCCCGGGCTGTACATCGAGACAAAGGAGCCCAAGCAGTTTCCCGGCATCGAACACGACCTCAAGGAAAAACTTCAGGCCCGAGGCTGGCTGAGCCCGACGGAGTCGAAGCTGGCGAAAAGCGAGCTGGCGGTCGGTCAGGGCAATGGCAAGGTGGTCCTGCAAACCTTCGAGAAGAGCAGTCTCGAACTGCTGCAAAAAGAGATGCCGMARGTGCCGAAAATCCTTTTGCTGTGGGTGGGTGAAGGCAGTATCGAGCCCAAGTCCAAAGTGACCTTTGCCGAGTCCGGCGAGAAGGATAAAGCCGCCTACTACGCCAGACAGGAACCGAAGGACCACGCCGAATTCCAGCACTGGGTCGACTACGCCAAGGCCCAGGGCGCCATCGGCACCGGCCCGTCCGCCGCACTGACCCAGGGTGGCGACCAGAGTTACTCGGACCTGGTGCAACCGTGGATGAACCAGTACACCCACAACCAGGGCCTGCTGGTGCACGTCTACACCATCGACGATGCCGTGGATTACCAGAAAGTCATGGACGCCGGTGTCGACGGTATTTTCACCAATCGCGCCAGCGAGTTGTTGAAGTTCTATAAACGCCCGGCGGCGGCCAGCGTGGCGCAATTGCTGCAGAACAACGGGTATTGATGTGTTGTTGCACAAAACCTGTGGGAGCGAGCTTGCTCGCGATAGGGCCTTGAGCTTCAACATCAACGTTGACTGACACTCCGCTTTCGCGAGCAGGCTCGCTCCTACCGGAATTGATGCAGGACATGTCGAGGGTTTTAAGGGTGGATTAAGTTACACAAGCTAGCCTGGTCCCACTTGAACAGATCACCCAAGGAAAGAAGCCCATGAAGACCCTGACTGCTTTGTTTACCGCTGCAACCCTGACCCTCATCGCGGGTCTGGCCCAGGCCGATGTCCGGGTCGATGAGATCCCGCAACTGGTCAAGGACGGCAAGATCAAGCCGCTGGAAGATCTGAACAAGATCGCACTGGATCTGCACCCGGGTGCAACGATCACCAAAACCGAACTGGACAACTACTTCAACGGTTACGAGTACGAAGTCGAACTGCGTGACGCCAAGAACCTCGAGTGGGATGTGGACATYGATGCCTCCAACGGCAAGGTCCTGAAAAACAAACAGGACACTTGATCCTGAAACGCACAAAAGCCGCACGATTGAGAAGTCGTGCGGCTTTTGTGCATCCTGGATTCAAGCGCTCAGGCGCGCCGTCACCTCATTCAACTGCCCCGACAAACCGTGCAGGTTATTGCTGGCCGCTTCAGTGCGCTGCACGTTGTCCAGATTGGTGCTGGCGATGCTGGTGATCTCGGTGAGGTTGCGCGAGATGTCTTCGGCCACCGAGGTCTGTTCTTCGGCAGCGGTGGCGATCTGGCGGTTCATGTCGCGGATGGCTTCCACGGCCAGGGTGATGCGTTCAAGCATGGCGCCGGCCTCGGTCACTTGCTGCACGCTTTCTTCGCTGCGCGACTGACCGCTTTCAATCGCCTGGGCCGCTTCGATTGCACCGGTCTGCACGGTCTGGATGATCTGGTTGATCTCGATGATCGACGCCGCCGTGCGCTGGGCCAGGCTACGCACCTCATCGGCCACCACCGCGAAACCGCGTCCGGCCTCACCGGCACGAGCCGCCTCGATGGCTGCGTTGAGCGCCAGCAGGTTGGTCTGCTCAGCGATGCCGCGAATCACTTCCAGGACCTTGCCGATGCGCCCGCTATCGGTTTCCAGTTGGCGGATGACCGTGGCGGTGTTGGCGATTTCGCCACGCATCCGGGTGATGGTGTGGATGGTGCCCTGCATGACTTTCTCGCCCTGCTGGGCGGACTGGTCGGCATCGTCGGCCGCCCGCGCCGCTTCGGCGGCATGACGGGCGACTTCCTGTGCGGTAGCGGACATTTCGTTCATCGCCGTGGCCACCTGGTCGGTGCGGTTGAACTGCTCGTTGGTACCGCCGGCCATCACGGTGGCGATCGAGTTCAACTCACCGCTGGCGCTGTCCAGGTCCGAGGCGCTGCGCTGCAAACGACTGAAGGTTTCGGCAAGGAAATCGCGCAGGGTGTTGGCGGCCATCGCCAGTTTGCCCAACTCGTCCTGACGGGTGCTGGCCACGCGCTCGGCAAAACGACCCTGGCTGAGTTGCGCCACGTATTCGATCAGTTTGCGGATCGGCTCGACCAGGTTGCGGTTGACCAGCCACAGGCTCAGCAGACCGATCAGCAGCCCCGACACCAGCATCACAACAAGCCCCAGCAACACCGTGCGATCGGCACTGGCATTGATCAATGTCGATTGCTCGGCGCCCTGCTTGCGTAGCTCGCTGACCAGTTCACTCATCTGATCGCTGACCGCGCGGTCCACGCCCTTGACCGCCGTGTCGCCCGCCGTCGGGTCACCACCGGCGGCCACGAACGCGTCCCGGCCCTTCTGATAGGCCGCGCCCAACTGGCGATGTTCGTCACGCAGGCGCTCGATGCGGCGCTTGAGTTGCGGTTCGATGCCCTTCTGCCCGGCCAGTTCGCCGAGGATGTTTTGCACGTCGCGCTGACGGTCTTCGAATTGCCCCCAGTACTTGCCCAGGTCCGCCGGTTGCTTGCCACGCAACAGTACGTTTTTCCATTCCTGCACCTGCACCTTGAATTGCAGGTTGGCTTCATCGATCAATTGCGAGGTATGCAACGGGCCTTCGATCAGATTGGCGTAGCTCTGCACGCCGCTGGACAGGAAGTGAAAGCACGCCAGGGCGATCAACAGCATCGCCAGCAGGCTGCCGCTCAGCAGGGCGAGAATTTGTGCTCTCAGGGACTTTTGCAAAAGCATCGGATGGTACTCATGACAGGAATGAGGCACGCCCCGGTAAGGCGTGAAAGGTGTCCGGACATCCCTGTCTGCGATCACGGCCGAAGCCTGCGCCGCGCAACTCAACCCAAGCGTGATCGGCGAGACAGAGCGATTCTTGAGAGCATTCCGACCGCCGGTAGAGCATTCGTTAGCGTTATTTTCCTGTCACAAAAACGTCATCCCGGCTTGCGATGATGCCGCTCAAGTGAACCCGTAAACCAGCCACAACGTGTCCGTAGCAGCTGGCGAAGCCTGCGTTCGGCTGCGTAGCAGTCGTGAAATCAGGCAATGCATTTCCATTGGAAGACCGCGTGTTCAAGTTGACGACTGCTGCGTCCGAACGCGGCCCGAGCCGAACGCAGGCTTCGCCAGCTGCTACACAAGAGCGATAGAGCCCTCCCCTTGCGAGTCCTCATGAACCACAGCATCGATCAAAGCCATCGCGACACGGATCTGTTCGGCCTGCTTTACGGTTTCAGCTTTCGCCCCGGTGAGGCCGGTCGGGAAATCAATTCCGCCGAGGCCTTGCAGTACCTGCAACAACCGCAAAGCGACGAGCAATTTCTCTGGCTGCACCTGAACCTCGCCCATGCCGCGTGCGAACGCTGGATGAAGAGTCATCTGGAATTGCCCGAGGAGTTTTTCGAAGCGCTGCACGAAGGCTCACGCTCGACGCGCATCGAGCATGTCGATTCGGCGCTGCTGGCGGTGGTCAACGACGTGGTGTTCAACCTCAGCAACCTGGTGTCGTCGGATGTCTCGACGCTGTGGGTATGCGCCCGCAGCCGGCTGATCATCAGCGCCCGCCTGCAACCGCTGCACTCGGTGGACAAACTGCGCTCGTCGGTGAAGGCCCGGGAATGCTTTCKCTCCCCGTTGGAGCTGCTGGTGCATCTGTTGCGCGACCAGGGTGAAGTGCTGACCCAGATCGTGCGCAAGACCAGTCAGAGTGTGGATCAGATCGAAGATGAATTGCTCTCTTCGCGGCTGTCGACCAACCGTGCTGAACTGGGCGCCAATCGTCGGGTACTGGTGCGTTTGCAACGGCTGCTGGCGCTGGAGCCGGGCTCGTTGCTGCGCCTGCTCAACCGGCCGCCGCAATGGCTGCAAAAGGAAGACGTGAAAGAGCTGCGCAAATCCACCGAAGAGTTTGCGCTGATCATCAACGACCTCACAGCGCTGGGTGAGCGGATCAAGCTGTTGCAGGAAGAGATCGCCGCCAATATCAACGAACAGACCAACCGCACGCTGTTCACCCTGACGGTGGTGACAGTGCTGGCGCTGCCGATCAACATCATCGCCGGTTTCTTCGGCATGAACGTCGGCGGCATTCCGCTGGCCGGTGATCCGGAAGGTTTCTGGATCCTGGTGGCGCTGGTCGCGACCTTTACCGTGATCGCAGGGCGCTGGGCGTTTCGCAAGCAGCAGGATTATTGAACATCCCTGCAACTCTGTAGGAGCGAGCCTGCTCGCGATGAGGTCAGTTCATCCAACATAAATGTTGGCTGTCGGGACGCTATCGCGAGCAGGCTCGCTCCTACAGGGTTAAGTGCTCGGCTTCAGATCAGCGGGCTGCAAAAAACCCAAACACTGATCCAGAGCAGTCTCCCTGTAACAATTGGCAACGATTATCACTGATACTCCTTCCCTCCTCAGGAATGTCCGTGATGGCTACGCCCTCCTTCACCGCCGCCCCGGCGCCGGCCAGTAGTGCCAAACCGCAATTCGACAAAAAACCCGGCCTGCTCACCATCGTGGTGTTTTTTGCCGTGCTGGCCATCGGCTTGTTGTTTACCGCTTACAGCCTGATGCACGACATGAACGAACTCGGCACGGTGGTGACCACCTGGACGCCGTTCCTGCTGCTGGGCGTGGCGCTTTTGATCGCCCTGGGCTTTGAGTTCGTCAACGGCTTCCATGACACCGCCAACGCAGTGGCCACGGTGATTTACACCAACTCGCTGCCGCCGAACGTTGCGGTGGTCTGGTCCGGTTTCTTCAACTTCCTCGGGGTGCTGCTGTCCAGCGGCGCGGTGGCGTTCGGCATTATTGCCCTGCTGCCGGTGGAGCTGATCCTGCAAGTCGGCTCGTCGGCCGGTTTCGCGATGATCTTCGCCCTGCTGATCGCAGCGATCCTGTGGAACCTCGGTACCTGGTGGCTGGGGCTGCCGGCGTCGTCATCGCACACCCTGATCGGTTCGATCATCGGGGTCGGCGTGGCCAACGCCCTGATGCATGGCCGCGACGGCACCAGCGGTGTGGACTGGGCCCAGGCAACCAAGATCGGTTATGCGCTGCTGCTCTCGCCACTGGTCGGTTTCGGCTGTGCCGCGCTGCTGTTGCTGGCCCTGCGCGCGTTCGTCAAGAATCGTGCGCTGTACAAGGAGCCAAAGGGCGAGACCCCGCCGCCATGGTGGATTCGCGGCCTGCTGATCGTGACCTGCACCGGCGTGTCCTTCGCCCACGGTTCGAACGACGGCCAGAAAGGCATGGGCCTGATCATGCTGATTCTGGTGGGCACGCTGCCGATGGCTTACGCACTGAACCGCACCATGCCGGCCGATCAAGCGCTGCAGTTCGCAGCGGTCGCCGAAGTGACCCAGCAAGCGCTGGTCAAGGCGGCTCCCCTGCCGGCCCCGGCCGACCCGCGCGCGGTGCTGTCCGAATACGTGCGCAGCAAGGAAGCGACCTCGCAACTGGTGCCGGCGCTTGCTGCGCTGACCGGCAGCATCGGTGCCCAGGTCAAGGGTTATGGCTCGCTGTCGAAAGTCCCGGCCGAGGCCGTGGGCAACGTGCGTAACGACATGTATTTGAGCAGCGAAACCATTCGCCTGATGGACAAGAACAAGGTCGGCAATTTCGACGCCGACACCAACGGCAAGCTGCAATTGTTCAAGCAACAGATCGACAACTCCACGCGGTTCATTCCGTTGTGGGTGAAAATCGCCGTGGCCATCGCCCTGGGCCTGGGCACCATGGTCGGCTGGAAGCGCATCGTGGTGACCGTCGGCGAGAAAATCGGCAAGACCCACCTGACCTACGCCCAGGGCGCCTCGGCAGAAACCGTGGCGATGCTGACCATCGGCGCCGCCGACATGTTCGGCCTGCCGGTGTCGACTACCCACGTGCTGTCCTCGGGCGTGGCCGGGACCATGGTCGCCAACGGTGGCGGCTTGCAGATGAAGACCATCCGCAACCTGCTGATGGCCTGGGTGCTGACCTTGCCGGCGGCGATCCTGCTGTCGGGTAGCTTGTACTGGTTGTTCACCCAACTCTTCTAAACACCGCAATTCCCTGTGGGAGCGAGCTTGCTCGCGATGAGGCCCTGTCAGCCAACAGAGATGTTGTATGAAAGACCGCCATCGCGAGCAAGCTCGCTCCCACAGGGCCCTGGGCCTGTCTCAGACTTCTGAGCGGATCACTTCCCCCAGCCAATCCATGAACACCCTCACCCGCAACGGCAAATGCCGCTGCCGGGCATAGAGCAGCGACGCCTCCATGGACGGCGCATTGAACGGCGACAACACCTCGACCAGTTCACCGCTTTGCAGGTATTGCCGCATGCCCATTCTCGGCGCCTGAATCAGGCCGAAACCACCCACGCATGCAGCCTCATAGGCATCGGTGCTGTTGACCGTGACACTGCCGGCCATCGGCAGTCGCTGCACCTGCCCCTTGTCGACGTACACAAAGCCTTCCGAACGCGCGCCCAAAACGCCGACGTAGTGCACCAGCCGATGCCGTGCCAGATCCTCCAGCCGCTCAGGCACGCCATAGCGCTGCAAATACGCAGGGCTGGCGCAGTTGACCATGGTGAAGTCACACAGCTGTCGTGCCACCACCGATTGATCCGGCTGGGCGCCGATGCGCAGCACGCAATCGAAGCCTTCGGCGAGCAGATCGACCCGGCGGTCGGTGCTGCTGATTTCCAGTTCAAGCAGCGGGTGCCGCGCCATGAACTCCGGCAGGCGCGGCATCACCACCCGACGAGCGAGAATGTTCGGCAGGTCGATGCGAATGCGCCCGACCAGCGACGCCTCGTCCTGGCGAAACAAACCCTCGATTTCGTCCATGTGCGACAGCAGATCCTTGCTGCGCTCATACAACACCAGGCCATCCTGGGTCGCCTGCACTTTACGCGTGGTGCGTTGCAACAGCCGTGTTCCGAGCAATGCCTCCAGTGCCTGCACATGCTCCGACACCGTTGATCGAGGCAGGCCCAGGCTTTCTCCGGCCAGGGTGAAACTCGACATCTCGCTGACACGGATAAAGGTGCGCAACAGTTCCAGTTTGTTCATCAGCCTGCTCATTAATTGTTCGGATTATCCGACCAGTGATTCCGGTTTAACTCTGTTTATCACCCCTCAGCGGATAAATAAACTTCCTCACATCAACCGCCCACTGCACCTGAGGAAGTCCCATGAACCGTAAAATCGCACTGATCACCGGCGCCAGCCGCGGCCTCGGCAAAAACGCAGCCCTGCACCTGGTCGCCCAAGGCATCGACATCATCGGCACCTATAACAGCCGCGCCGATGAGGCGCAGGCTCTGGTGGCCGAGATTGAAAGCCTGGGCGGTCGCGCCGCCATGCTGCAACTGGACGTTGCCCGGAGCGAGCATTTCGGCGCCTTCGGCAGCGAAGTCGCGAAGGTCCTGCAGAGCCACTTCGGGCGCGAGCGCTTCGATTTTCTGGTCAACAACGCCGGGATCGGCCTGCACGCCAACTTCGTCGACACCACCGTCGAACAGTTCGATCTGTTGGTGAACATCCAACTCAAGGGGCCGTTTTTCCTCACGCAGACCTTGTTGCCATTGCTCAATGACGGCGGCCGCATCGTCAACATTTCCAGTGGCCTGACCCGTTTCAGCCTGCCGGGCCACAGCGCCTACGCGGCGATGAAAGGCGCGATGGAAGTGTTGACCCGCTACCAGGCCAAGGAACTCGGCGCGCGCAACATCGCGGTGAATATCCTCGCACCGGGTGCGATTGAAACCGATTTCGGCGGTGGCGCCGTGCGCGACAACCCCGGGTTGAACACGCTGGTGGCGAACAACACCGCCCTGGGTCGCGCCGGTTTGCCGGATGACATCGGCGCCGCGATTGCGCTACTGCTGGCGCCGGGCAGCCAGTGGATCAATGGCCAGCGTATCGAGGCGTCGGGGGGGATGTTTTTGTAACACGAGTAACGACGGCTGTTGGAAAACCCTGTGGCGAGGGAGCTTGCTCCCTCGCCACAAAAAGCCTGGCTCACGCGCTACTCAGCAAACCTCGCGAGTCATCAACACCCGCTCCCGAACCACGTCATACCCCCAGTGGTAGACATAGGTGTACGGCAGGAAGAACAGCAACACGCCGATGTCCAGCAGGAACGCCTGCCACAGGCTGACACTCAGCCACCAGGCAATCAGCGGCACGCCAAGGGCGACCAGTCCGCCTTCGAACAACAAGGCATGCACGACACGAACCCAGGCGTTGTGGGCGATGGCGAAGCGCTTGAGCACTCGGTCGAACATACCGTTGAAGACCACGTTCCAGGCGAGGGCCAGAGCGGCGATGAGGACGGTGACCGTGCCCATTTCCAGCATCGGTTTCTTCATGATCCAGGCCAGCAACGGGGTACAGATCAGGATGGCCAGCAGTTCGAAACCGATGGCTTGGAAAATACGTTCAGTAATGGACTTGTTGGCGCTCATGGCCAGACTCCCTTGAGTGACTGTGGTTGCCATGATCGGTCATCACGCCGATACTTCATAACCAATAACCATCGATCAAGGCGATAGTTCATGGCTTCTCACGAAGTGTTGCTGGCGTTTGTCGAAGCGGCAACCCAAGGCTCGTTTTCCGCTGCGGCGCGCAAGCTGGGCCGCAGCCAGTCGACCATCAGCGCGGCAGTGGCCAGCCTGGAAATCGATCTGAACCTGACGTTGTTCGACCGCAGCAGCCGCAAACCCGGACTGACCCCGGCCGGGCACGTCATGCTGCAACGGGCCGAAGACATCCTGGCCGCCACCAGTCGCCTGGAAATGACCGCCCGCCAACTGTCCCAAGGGGTGGAAGCGAAACTGACGGTGGCGCTGTCCGATACCTATCAATCGGACCGCTTCGAGGCGTCACTCAGCGCCTTCGAACAGCGTTACCCCGACCTCGAACTGGAATGCCTGATCGCCGAATGCGATGACCTGATGTCACTGGTGCAAAGCGGCCGGGCGCACATGGCCTTTGCCGAAATGCAGGACAGCTACCCGCCGGACCTGGTCAGCTCGACGGTGGACGAGCGCACGGAAATCGCCTTGTTCGTGTCCCCGGCACACCCGTTGGCGACGCTGGACTACGTCGATCAGGACGTACTGCAGCAGCACCGTGAGCTACGTCTGGCTACCATCATCAATCCCTATGAAAGTCGGGCCAAGGGCCGCGTCTGGTCGGCGCCGAGTTATCTGATGCTGCTGGAAATGGCCCAGGGTGGATTTGGCTGGGCGCCATTGCCGCGATGGCTGGTCGAGCGGTTCGGACCCGGCACGCTGCAGGAACTGGTGGTGCGCGGCTGGCCGAAAACGGTGTCGGTGGATGCGTTGTGGTCGCGGCTGAATCCGCCGGGGCCGGCGGGGAGCTGGTTGCTGGGCAAGATGCTGGAATAGCGGCGCGGCCATTCGCGAGCAAGCCCGCTCCCACAGGTATCGAGTACGCCATCAATCCCTGTGGGAGCGGGCTTGCCCGCGAAGAGGCCCGCAAGGTCACATCAACCTAACGCTTGCAACCGCGCCTCGATAAACCGCCGCTCCGGCTCTTGCCGGGTCAGCTCCAGCGCCCGTTCCCACGCCTCTCGCGCTTCTTGCTTGCGGCCCAGTTGCCGACAAAACTCCGCCCGCGCCGAATGCGCCAGGTGGTAATCCAGCAGTTCACCCCGCCCCAGAATGGCGTCGACCAACGTCAGCCCCGCCAGCGGCCCATCCCTTTGCGAAATCGCCGCCGCACGATTCAACTCGATCACCGGTGACGGCACCACCCTCAGCAGGACGTCATACAGGCCGACAATCTGCGGCCAATCGGTTTCCCCCGCCGTCGAGGCTTCAGCATGCACCGCCGCGATCGCCGCTTGCAGGCAATAGGGTCCGAATCGCCCCATGCCCAGCGCGTGCTCGATCAGCGCGCAGCCTTCAGTGATCAACCCGGCGTCCCACAGCGAACGGTCCTGCTCGTCCAGGACAATCAGCTCGCCGCTCGCGGAAGTCCTGGCCGGGCGTCGCGACTCGTGCAGCAGCATCAACGCCAGCAAACCCATCACCTCAGGCTCCGGCAACAGTTCCACCAGTAACCGACCGAGACGGATCGCTTCGCGGGTCAATTCCTCGCGGATCAGTTCGACCCCGACGGACGCCGAATAACCCTCGTTGAACACCAGATAAATCACCCGCAATACACTGTCCAGGCGCTCGGGCAACTCAGCCAGCGTCGGCACTTGATAAGGGATTTTCGCGTCGCGGATCTTCGCTTTGGCGCGCACGATGCGCTGGGCGATGGTGGCCGGGGCCGAGAGAAAGGCCCGGGCGATTTCTTCCGTGGTCAGGTCGCAGACTTCCCGCAGCGTCAGCGGCACTTGCGCGTCCGCCGCCAGGGCCGGGTGGCAACAAGTGAAGATCAGCCGCAGGCGATCGTCTTCCACGTCTTCATCACTCCAGTCTGCCTGCTCCAGCTCTTCCAGTTGCGCGATCAGCAAGGGCTGCGACGCGGCAAAACGCGCACGCCGACGCAAGGCATCGATGGCCTTGAAGCGCCCGGTGGACACCAGCCAGGCCCGCGGATTGTCCGGCACGCCGTCACGCTGCCAACGCTCGACCGCGATGAAAAACGCCTCGTGCAAGGCTTCTTCGGCGAGGTCGAAATCCCCCAGCAAACGAATCAGAGTCGCGAGAATCCGCCGCGAGTCTTCGCGGTAGACCCGCTCGACCTGCGCCTGAACCGGCAGCCCCGGCATCTTAAGGATTCAACTGCCGAACGGGGCGCACTTCGACACTGCCGACCCGGGCCGCCGGAATGTTCCCGGCGACCTGGATGGCTTCGTTGAGGTCCCTGGCATCGATCAGGTAAAAGCCGGCCAACTGCTCCTTGGTTTCAGCGAATGGCCCGTCGGTGATCGACATCTTGCCGTTGCGCATGCGCACGGTGGTGGCGGTCTGCACCGACTCCAGCGCCTCGGCGGCGACCATCCGGCCACTGCCCTGGATCGACTCGGCATAGGCCATGCACTCTTCGTCCTTCGGGCTTTCCGGCAGCGAATGCAGCAGGCGCTCATCGCTGTAGACCAGGCATAGATACTTCATCACGCTCTCCTTATCGAACGATCAACTATGGTCGCTGATTGGCATTCCGGCTCGGCTTCCCGACGATCAGGGTTTGAGATCGAACAGCGTCGCACCGCTGGTCATGTCGAACGGTGCCGACCAATGTTCGTGGACTATCTGCCACAGCCCGGCTTCCTGTCGATAGCACTGCGAGACACGCATCCAGCAGGCCTGGGTTTCGCCCTTGTCGTTGGTGCCACCGCAATGGGCCAGCCAGTGAGCGAACGCAATTTCCTGGGACGGCTCGATGGTGATTTCGTGGAATTCGAAGATGTGCGGGCCGGGGCACATTTCCATGCAGGCCTGCCAATGCGCGCGATACGCCGGCTTGCCTTTGAATTGCAGGGCCTTGACCGCGTCGAAGGAGACGATGTCATCGGCATACAGGGCCATGACTTTTTCAATGTCCTTGGTCATGACCGCCTGACGATAGTTCTCGATGAGGTTCTGGATCTGGGTTTGCGAGTTCATGGTGGTTCTCCGTGGTTTTTATAGTGAAGACACCCTTAGTCGTCCGGCGATCCGGCAAATCGACAGGTGAAATAAAAATAATCCAAACGACCAGACTCGCTAGAATCCGAGACTCATTTATGCAGGAAAAAGGACACTCCAGTGACAGCCCGACTCGTGCCCTATGAAAGCCTGAACACGCTGCAGCGCCAACAGGTCGAGGCCATCGAAGTGCATCCGGAGCAAATCAGGTTCTCCGGTGATATCCACGGCGCCCTGCACACCCTGTTGTCCCGGCCCGGCCCCGGCGTCAAGGGCTTCGCCCTGCTGGCCGAGGATGTTCCCGTCGCGTTCCTGCTGCTCAAGCGCCCGCCGGTGTTGCCGGCCTGGGCCGATGAACGCAGCGCCACGCTGCATGCCCTGCAAGTCGACCAACGCGCCCAAGGCAAGGGCTTCGGCAAGGCCTGCCTGCAAGCGCTGCCCGAGGCGGCACGCCTGGCCTGGCCGGAAATCAGGGGGCTGGAGTTGTCGGTGGATGCCGACAACGAAGCCGCCATCGCGCTGTATGCAAGGTTTGGCTTTGTTGACAGCGGCGAGGCGTACAAGGGGCGGATCGGTTATGAACGGCGGATGGGGTTGGTGTTTTGAACACGGCCCCCACCAACACCACAAAACCACTGTGGGAGCGAGCTTGCTCGCGATAGCGGATGATCAGTCGACATCTTTGTTGAATGTTACGCCGCCATCGCGAGCAAGCTCGCTCCCACAGAGGATCTATGTCGGGTCAGAGTTCGAGCATCATCTCATGCCACGCCATGCCGCCATGGTCGGATGCCGAAGGCTTGACGTAGGCAAAGCCAAAACCGGCATACAACGGAATATGCCGCTCCTTGCACATCAGGTTGATGCTGACCTTGCCCATCGCGCGCATGCGCTCGATGAATTCGCCCATCAGGCGCTTGGCCAGGCCTTGCCCCTGATAATCCGGGTACACCACCACCGACATGATCACCACGTGCGGCCCGGCCGGGTCGTGGCCGATCAGTTCCTTGAACGCCTCGTCCGACATTTCCACCTGGAACGCCGCACCGGAATTGATGAAACCGGCGACCACGCCGTCCACTTCCGCCACGATAAAACCCTCGGGCCAGGTGGCGATGCGGGTGGCGATCTTCTCGCGGGTGGCGGCTTCGTCACCTTCATAGGCAACGGTTTCGATGGCAAAGCAGCGGTCCAGATCGGCGGGGGTGACGTTGCGGATGACGGTGTTCATGGCAGCTCGGGATCAGCATGGGAAAGGCCGGGAATGATAAATCAGCCGCCGTGGGACATCGAGAGACGAATCGGCTGATCCGCCTCTCGATGCACGTGTCACGCCTTGATCGGCAGCCAGATTTCCAGCTTGCCGGTGTTGAGCTTGGGGTTGAAGTCTTCGCTGTAGCGTTCGAATTCCGGGGCGTCCAGCGCCTGGTGCCCGGACTGTGGCAGCCAGGTGTCGAAGATGTAGCGAAAGGTTTGTGGCAAGGTGTCCAACGCCCCCTTGTGTTCGAACACCGCGTATAGCTGCGGCTGCACCTCCACCCAGCGATAGGTTTCCGGCAAGTCGTCGAGTTTACTGATCTCGACGCCAGCGATGTAATCGAAGCCGCCCTTGCCGTCAAAATTGCAGCAGACGCCGTAGGTGACTTCGCCTTTTTGCCCCGGAATACGGCCCAGATGCGGGATGAATTTTTCCCAGAGCTCGGGAATGCCTTGGGTGGTTTGCTGGGTGAATCGACCGCCCAGCCCTGCAATCAGCAGGAAATGCCCATGTTCGAAGCGCGGTTGCGTCAGTTCGACGCGTGCTAACTCATCCATGACTCGACTCCTGACACATAAAATGGGTTCGGCTGGGAGTATAGAAGCCAAACCCGATTCGCCCAATTACAGCGCGTGCAATTGCTCGACGGCAGCGGCACCGACGAACTCGTTATAGCCAGATAGAATCACGTAGACCGCGAAATAGCAGAAGATCGCCGCCGATGCCATGTAGGAGTAACGCAGCAATTTGTCGCCGAGCAACTTGCCGCCGTGGCTCGCGGCAAAGCACAGCCCGACACACCAGAGAATCCCCGCGCAGAGAAAACCGCCGAGAAACAGTGCCGAACTGAGGGCGCCACCGCCACCGGAACGAGCGATCAGCGTGCCACCCACCGCAGCGAACCAGAGAATCGCACTGGGCGACGACATGGCCAGGAAAATCCCGCGAAAGAACTCTTTGCGATAGGAGTTGTGTCCCACCTCGGCCGATTGCGCCAGCACCGCTTCGTGGTGAATCGCCGAATAGATCATCTTCGCCGCGAAGTACACCAGCAGCGCCGAACCACCGATCCACAACACCCAACGCACGCTTTCGTATTGCAGCAACACGGTCATGCCGGCCAGCGCCAGCACCGCGTAGATCAGGTCGCCGACGCAGGTCCCGAGGCCCAGGGCAAAGCCCTGGAAATAGCCGCGTTGCATGGCCAGGGTGATCATCGCGATGTTGGCCACGCCGATATCCAGGCACAGCGAGAGGCTCAGCAAGAAGCCGCTGGTAAATTCCATCGAACCCTATCCTTCGGACAAATTTGTTTACTTTGAGGCTGGACAGTCTGCCACAGCTGCCCTTACATTCCGCCACAGGTCACCGCAGTGACCTGCGTCGCTCGGACGGTTCCGGGCGCTTACGTTATCCGAGGCAACAATGGCCGAACAAGGTTCGCCGCGCCGCTTTGCGCGCATAGATCGACTCCCCCCTTACGTTTTCAACATCACTGCCGAGCTGAAGATGGCCGCCCGTCGTCGTGGCGAAGACATCATCGACTTGAGCATGGGCAACCCCGACGGCGCCACGCCGCCGCACATTGTCGAAAAACTCGTTACTGTCGCCCAGCGCGAAGACACCCACGGTTACTCCACGTCCAAGGGTATTCCGCGCCTGCGCCGGGCGATCTCCAACTGGTACAAGGACCGCTACGAGGTCGACATCGACCCGGAAAGCGAAGCCATTGTCACCATCGGTTCCAAGGAAGGCCTGGCGCACCTGATGCTGGCCACCCTGGATCAGGGCGACACCGTGCTGGTACCGAACCCGAGCTACCCGATCCACATCTACGGTGCCGTGATTGCCGGCGCCCAGGTGCGCTCGGTGCCGCTGATTCCTGGCGTGGATTTCTTCGCTGAACTGGAACGGGCCATTCGCGGCTCGATCCCGAAACCGAAGATGATGATTCTCGGCTTCCCGTCCAACCCCACCGCCCAGTGCGTGGAGCTGGATTTCTTCGAGCGCGTCATCGCCCTCGCCAAGCAGTATGACGTGCTGGTGGTGCACGACCTGGCCTACGCCGACATCGTCTACGACGGCTGGAAAGCCCCGTCGATCATGCAGGTGCCGGGGGCCAAGGACATTGCGGTGGAGTTTTTCACCCTGTCCAAGAGCTACAACATGGCGGGCTGGCGCATCGGCTTCATGGTCGGCAACCCGGAGCTGGTCAACGCCCTGGCACGGATCAAGAGCTACCACGACTACGGCACCTTCACCCCGCTGCAAGTGGCGGCGATTGCGGCGCTGGAAGGCGATCAGCAATGCGTGCGCGACATCGCCGAACAGTATCGGCAGCGCCGCAACGTGCTGGTCAAGGGCCTGCATGAACTGGGCTGGATGGTGGAAAACCCGAAAGCTTCGATGTACGTCTGGGCGAAGATTCCCGAGGCCTATGCACATCTAGGGTCGCTGGAATTCGCCAAGAAACTGCTGGCCGAAGCCAAGGTGTGTGTCTCGCCGGGTGTCGGGTTTGGCGAGTACGGCGATGATCATGTGCGCTTTGCACTGATCGAAAACCAGGACCGGATTCGCCAGGCCGTGCGCGGGATTCGCGGGATGTTCCGGGCGGATGGGCTAGTACAGAAAACCAACGCCTGACATAAAAACCTGTGGGAGCGAGCTTGCTCGCGATGGCGGTGGATCAGTAAACATTGTTGTTGGATTTGATACCCTCATCGCGAGCAAGCTCGCTCCCACAGTGAACTGTGTTCAGTCTTGAAATCGATCACCCACAAAAAAACCGCATCGCTGCGGTTTTTTTGTGCCTGCTGAATCGCTTAGACGAACAGCGACAACAACAGAATAAAGCCCAGGCCTAACTGACAACACATAACATTGTGGGAGCGGGCTTGCTCCGGGCGGCGATCCGACGAATGCGGTATATCAAACAACATCTTGGTTGACTGACACGACGCTTTCGCGAGCAAGCCCGCTCCCACATTTGAATTGTGTTCACCCACAAAATCATCACCCCAAAAAAAACCGCATCGCTGCGGTTTTTTTGTGCCTGCTGAATCGCTTAGACGAACAGCGACAACAACAGAATGAAGCCCAGGCCTACCACCGACAGGATGGTTTCCATCGCGGTCCAGGTCTTGAACGTTTCGGCCACGGTCATGTTGAAGTACTGCTTCACCAGCCAGAAACCGGCGTCGTTGACGTGAGACAGGATCAACGAACCGGCACCGGTGGCCAGCACCAGCAGCTCACGGTTCACACCCGGAATCATCCCCACCACCGGCACCACGATGCCGGCGCCGGTAATGGTCGCCACGGTCGCCGAACCGGTTGCAATACGGATCACCGCCGCCACCAGCCAGGCCAGCAGGATCGGCGAGATCTGCGCGGCCACCGCCATGTGGCCGATCACGTCACCCACACCGCTGGTCACCAGCATCTGCTTGAAGCCACCACCGGCACCGATGATCAGGATGATCGCGGCGGTCGGCGCCAGGCTCGCATCCAGCCATTTCAGGATCTGTTGGGAACCGATGCCCTGCTTGTGGCCGAAGGTGTACAGCGACAGCAGCAACGCCAGCAGCAGCGCCGAGATCGGGTGACCGATCAGGTCCATGAAGGTGCGGAAGAAGTTGCCGTCCGGCAGCACTACGTCGGCAAMGGTCTTGAGCAACATCAGGAACACCGGCGACAGCACGGTGACCAGGGTGATGCCAAAACTCGGCAGATCGGCGGAATCCGACTCGCGCGCCAGTTGATCCACCAGCTCCTGATTCGGATGGCCGGGGATGTGCTTGGCAATGAACGTACCGAAGATCGGACCTGCAATGATGGCCGTCGGCAGCGCCACGATCAGGCCGTACAGAATGGTTTTGCCGATGTCGGCACCGAACACGCCGATGGCCAGCAACGGCCCCGGGTGCGGCGGCACCAGGCCGTGTACCGCGGACAGACCGGCCAGCAACGGGATACCGATCTTGATGATCGACACGCCGGTGCGGCGGGCCACGATGAACACCAGCGGAATCAGCAACACGAAGCCGATTTCGAAGAACAACGGAATGCCGACCAGGAACGCGGCGAACATCATCGCCCACTGCACCTTGTCCTTGCCGAAGGCGCGGATCAACGTCTGTGCAATCTGATCCGCACCGCCCGATTCGGCCATCATTTTGCCGAGCATCGTGCCCAGCGCGAGGATGATACCGACAAAACCAAGTACGCCACCGAAGCCGTCCTGGAACGCCTTGATGATGGTGCCGATCGGCATGCCGGAGGTCAGCCCGAGGAAAGCGGCGGCAATGGTCAGGGCAATGAACGGGTGGAACTTGAACTTGGTGATCAGGACGATAAGCCCGATCACCGTGACCACTGCATCGAGCAGCAGGAACGTCTCGTGGGACATGCCAAACATTGGGGGTGTCTCCTGGTTGTTGTTGTTATTGAAGCGGGTTAGTCAGAAGCCGTGAGGACAGCGCTGTCTTTGTAAACACAGTCATACCGCCTGCTTCAGGCCGTGCGCCTGCCACCAGACATGAGCCTGGGCAGCCAGTTGCTCGACGCTATGGGTCGAAGCATCCAGCGCCAGGGTCAACGGCTCGCCCACGGGCGATTCGAGGGTGGCGAACTGGCTGGCGATCAGGGTCGACGGCATGAAGTGGCCCGGCCGATGGGACACACGGTCGGCGGCCACTTCGGGGGTCAGCTCGAGGAACACGAAGCCCAGGCCCGGCAAGGCACTGCGCAGACGTTCGCGATAGATGTGTTTGAGCGCCGAACAGGTCAGCACCGGGCGCTGGCCCTTGGCGTCGACACGGCGCAGTTCATCGCACAGGCTGTCGAGCCAGCCGGCGCGGTCTTCGTCGTTCAGGGGGATCCCCGCGCTCATCTTTTCGATATTGGCGGCAGGGTGGAAAGAGTCGCCTTCAATGGCCGTGGCGCCGCTCAGTTGGCACAGGGCCTCGCTGACGCACGTTTTGCCGCAACCGGCAACGCCCATGATGACCAGGGCGGTGATGGGATGATTCATGTAACACCTCAGCGCGCAGACAGCGCTACCTTTGCCAGTTATGACACTAGACCAAAAGCAGTAGTTGCCGACGCCTTTCTTGTCATTTTATGGGTTGCAGCAGGTTAGGTCCCGATACCAAAAAGCGAGGATCAGGCGAACCCTCGCTCACGCATTTGCAGCTGCATCAAGACAGCGCTACCTTAGTGCCTTGAATTTTGTTTGGCAAGCCGTCGATGAACCCAACCAAGAACGATAAAAATACCCGCACCACTGGCCGCCCTACCCTGAACGAAGTAGCCCGCCTGGCCGGCGTCAGTCCGATTACCGCGTCCCGCGCCCTGCGCGGCGTCAGCACCGTGGCCACCGAACTGGTGGAAAAGGTGCAGAAAGCGGCGCTGGAACTCAACTACGTGGTCAACCCTGCCGCCCGCGCCCTGGCCTCGGCCCAGAGCCAGTCAGTCGTGGTTTTGGTGCCGTCGCTGTCCAACCTGCTGTTCATCGACACCCTGGAAGCCATTCATCAGGTCCTGCGGCCCAAGGGCTTCGAAGTGCTGATCGGCAACTTCCACTATTCGCGCGATGAAGAAGAAAACCTGCTGCGCAATTACATGGCGTATCAGCCGCGCGGTTTGTTGCTGACCGGTTTCGACCGCACCGAAAGTTCGCGGCGGATGATCGAAGCCAGCAATATTCCTTGCGTGTACATGATGGAGCTGGACAGTGCGGCCGGGCTCAATTGCGTGGGTTTCTCGCAACTGGCCGCTGGCGAAACGGCGGCCGAGCACCTGCTGTCCCGTGGTCGCAAACGCCTGGCCTACATCGGTGCACAGCTGGATCAGCGTACGTTGCTGCGCGGCGAAGGCTTCCGCAAAGCCCTGCAAAAGGCCGGTTTGTATGACCCGGACCTGGAAGTGTTGACGCCACGCTCTTCCTCGGTTGGCCTGGGCGGCGAGCTGTTTTTGCAACTGCTGGCCAGTCACCCCGATGTCGATGCGATCTTCTTCGGCAACGACGACCTGGCCCAGGGCGCCCTGCTCGAAGCGATGCGACACGGGATCAAGATCCCCGAGCAAGTGGCGATCCTCGGCTTCAATGACCTGCCCATGTCCGAGCACATGGTCCCGCGCCTGAGCAGCATCAACACCCCGCGCGAAGCCATTGGCCGGCGCGCGGCAGAGCAGATGCTGACACTGATGGCCGGCAATACCGTGGCCAGGCCGGTGCAGGACATGGGGTTTGAGTTGAAGGTGCGCGAGAGTACCTGATGTGACGAGCAGGCTCGCTGAACACACTGTTGTGTAGCAGCTGGCGAAGCCTGCGTCCGGCTGCGAAGCAGTCGTAAAACCCGGGCACTCGATCTTCCTGAATG